>NZ_JBHUWH010000111.1:0-19194 GCF_042670125.1 Kitasatospora sp. NPDC057198
GGATACTGGGGGCGCCGCCGGGGGGAGCCGGCCCGGCGGGTGGCGACGGAGGGGGCGGTACGGGTGCGGGTGCTCGTGGTCGAGGACGACGAGGAGCTGGCGCGGACGGTGGCGGCGGGCCTGCGCCGGGTGCGGATGGCGGTGGTGGACGTCGCCCTCGACGGTCCGGGCGGCCTGGAGCGCGCGCTGGGCAACGACTACGACGTGGTGGTGCTGGACCGGGACCTGCCCGGGATGCACGGCGACGAGGTCTGCGCGGCCCTGGTCGCCGCCGGGTGCCGCGGCCGGATCCTGATGCTGACCGCGGCCGCGACCACCGAGGACCTGGTGGACGGCCTCGGCCTCGGCGCGGACGACTACCTGACCAAGCCGTTCGACTTCGCCGCGCTGGTCGCCCGGATCGGCGCACTGGCCCGCCGGGCCCACCCGGTGGTGCCGCCGGTGCTCCGGCACGGCGACCTGGTGGTCGACACCGCGCGCCGCCGGGCCGCCCGCGGCGAGCGGCCGCTGGACCTCTCGCCCAAGGAGTTCGGGGTGCTGGAGGTGCTGTTGGCCGCCGGGGGGCGGGCCGTGTCGGCGGAGGAACTGCTCGAACGGGTATGGGACGAGGCCGCCGACCCGTTCACCCAGGCCGTGAAGATCACCGTCAGCCGGCTCCGCGCCAAGCTCGGCGAACCCGCGGTGGTCGAGACGGTGGCCCGCCGCGGCTACCGGGTCTGAGGCCGGCGGTGCCCTTCCTCCCCCGCCCGCCGCGCCGCACCGTCCGGCTGCGGATGACGCTGCTCTACGGCGGCCTGTTCGCCGTCTCGGGCAGCGCGCTGCTCGCGGTCACCTACCTGCTGGTGCGCGGTGCGGTGGCGGGGACGCCGGTGCGGGGGCTGACCGCCGGGCCCGCCGGAGCGGGGGCCGGGCCGGGTGCCGGGCCGACGCCCGGTCCGCCGCTCGGCGGCGGGACGGACCTGCTGCCCGCCCCGGTCGCGGAGGCGATGGCCCGGCAGAAGGCCCTGCTGCTGCACCAGTTGCTCGTCCAGTCGGGCGTCGCGCTGCTCCTGGTGTCGGTGCTGTCGCTGGCGCTGGGCTGGGTGGTGGCGGGACGGATGCTCCGGCCGCTACGGACCGTCACCGCGACCGCCCGAGACATCTCGGCGACCAGCCTGCACCGGCGGCTCGCCCTGACCGGGCCGCCCGACGAGCTGCGCGAACTCGGCGACACCTTCGACGGACTGCTCGGCCGGCTGGAGGCCGCGTTCCTCAGCCAGCGCCGCTTCGTCGCCAACGCCTCGCACGAACTGCGCACCCCGCTGGCCCGGCAGCGGGCGCTCGGCCAGGTCGCGCTGGCCGACCCGGAGCCGACCGTGGAGTCCCTGCGGGAGGCGCACGAGCGGGTCCTGGCGGCCGGGGCCCAGCAGGAGCGGCTGATCGAGGCGCTGCTGACGCTGGCCCGCGGCCAGGCCGGGATCGAGGTGCGCGCCCCGTTCGATCTGGCCGCGCTGGCGTCCGAGGCCGTCGACGCCCGCCTCGCCGAGGCCGCGCGGCGGACGGTCGCACTCCGCGCGACGGCCGGCCCGGCGATCGCGGCGGGCCACCGCCCGCTGGCCGAACGGCTGCTGGCCAACCTGGTGGACAACGCGCTGCGGCACAACCGGCCGGACGGCCGGGTCGACGTGACGACCCGGACGGTGGACGGGCGCGCGGTGCTGGTCGTCGCCAACACCGGCCCGACCGTCCCGACCGACCAGGTCGAGCGGCTGTTCCAACCCTTCCAGCGCCTGGACGCGACCCGGGCCGCCCGGACCGAGGGGCTGGGGCTCGGCCTGTCGATCGTCCGCGCGATCGCCGAGGCCCACGACGCCGGGCTCAGGGCCGTCCCCGGTCCGCACGGCGGCCTGACCGTCACGGTGGAGTTCCCGGCCGCCGCCCCCGGCTGACCGGACGGAGCGGGCCGGACCGTCCCCGGCCCCGCACGGCGCGCCGACCGTCACCACCGACTGCCCCGGGCAGGCCGGACGGACCTGGCGGCCGCCCTCTTCGCCCCCGTCCCACCGCCCGTCGTCCCGCTCTCCCGCGGCCGTCCGTCCGCCGCCGGAACCGGTCAGTGCGCGCGTCCGGCCGGGTCCTTCCGCGCGTCGCCCGCCGGCCGGTCGAAGCGGGCGGCGACCCGGGCCGCGGTGGTGGCGGCCCGGGGGGTGGTGGTGAGCAGGCCGAGGAGCAGGACGGTCAGGCCCAGGCCGGTGACGATCCACCAGCCGGCGTGGGTGGCGGGGGTGAAGCCGCCGGCCGAGGCGACCGCGCTGGTGACCACGGTGCCGATCACGGCGACGCCGAGCGACTGGCCGACCTGGCGGCTGGTGGAGGCGACCGCGGCGGCCACCCCGGCCTGGGAGAGCGGCATGCCGGAGACCGCGGAGTTGGTGATCGGCGCGTTGACCAGGCCGAAGCCGACGCCGAACAGGGCGTACGCGGGCAGCAGCAGGAGCGCGGAGGAGTCGGCGGTCAGCCGGGTCAGCAGCAGTCCGCTGGCGGCGATCGCCGCACCGGCCGCCAGCAGCGGCAGGCGCGGGCCGCGTCCGGCCACGATCCGGCCGGAGAGCGGGGCGGCGAGCAGGGTGAGCCCGGCCATCGGGAGCGTCCACAGGCCCGCCACGACCGGGGTGTAGTGGCGGACGTCCTGCAGGTAGAGGGTGTTGAGGAAGAGGAAGCCGCCGAGCGCCGCGAACGCGCACACCGCGGTGACGGTGGCGCCGGTGAACGGGGCGCTGCGGAAGAACTGGGGGTCGATCAGCGGCTCGGCGACCCGCAGTTCCCAGAGCGGGAAGGCGATCAGCGCGGCGACGGCGAGCCCGGTCAGAGCGAGGATGCCGGGCGAGGTCCAGCCGTGGCCGGGGCCCTCGATGATCGCGGCGGTGCCGCAGCCCAGCAGCACCACCATCAGCAGCTGTCCGACCGGGTCGAGCCGGCGGGCCCGGGGCGCCCGGGACTCCGGGACGTACCGGTGGGTCAGCAGGCAGGCGGCCAGTCCGACCGGCACGTTGATCAGGAAGATCGACGGCCAGCCCGCGGTGTCCACCAGGAAGCCGCCGATCAGCGGGCCGAGCGCCATGCTGATGCCGACCACGCCGCCCCAGACGCCGATCGCCCGCGCCCGCTCCCCGGGGTCGGTGAAGGTGTTGGTGATGATCGACATCGCCACCGGGTTCATCATCGAGCCGCCGACCGCCTGCACCGCGCGGAAGCCGATCAGCCAGCCGAGGCCGGGGGCGAGGCTGCACAGCAGCGAGCCGAGCACGAACAGCACCAGCCCGGTCATGAACACCCGTTTGCGGCCGATCCGGTCGGCCACCGAGCCGGAGAGCATCAGCAGCGAGGCCAGCACCAGCGTGTAGGCGTCGATCACCCACTGCAGGCCGGAGGCGGGCGCGTCCAGGTCCCGCTGGATCGCGGGCAGCGCGATGTTCACGACGGTGTTGTCCAGGCCGACGATGAACAGGCTGAGGCAGCAGATGGCCAGGATCAGCAGCCTGTGACGGCGGTCCGGCGCGGTGATCGATCGGCTCATCATCCGATCATCCCACCATTTCATGAACGCTTCCTGGGACTACCCGGCCGCCGCCAGCGCGAACCGGACGGTGCGGGTGGCCGGATCCGCCAGCGTCAGCCGGACGGTCACCCGGTGGCCCAGCGGCAGCCGCTCCGGGGCGTCGCACTTGGCGACCACCGCCGGGTCCCGCAGCTGCACCGTGCCCACCGTGGGACGGCGCTCGTCCACGTCCACCACCACCGCCTCGAACCGCTCGCCCTCCCGGCCGCGCAGCAGCTCGGTCTCCACCAGGTCCACGCAGGCCCGCTCCACCTCGTGCGCCCGCCGGTCGCCCGCCTCCATCAGCCCCGGCACCAGCGGCAGCGCGTCCCGCACCCAGCCCGGCACGTCGGTGCCGCCCGCCACCGCCGCGCACACCTCCAGCGCGTACCGGTCGCCCAGCCGGCGCAGCGGCGCGGTGCAGTGCGCGTACGGGGCGGCCAGCGCCGCGTGGCCCGGATCGGCGGGCGGTGCGGTGCCGCGGGCCGTGTCGAAGGCCCGGTAGCCGGCGCCGCGCAGCAGGCCGGTGCACTCGTTCAGGAAGGCCGCGTCGGCGGTGCGGCCCGGATCGAGCGAGCGGATCAGCTCCGGGTACGGCAGCTCCTCCGGCCAGGGCACGCCCAGCGCGGCGGCGGTGCGGCGCAGCCGGGCGTACGCCGACTCCGGGGCCGCGGGCAGGGTGCGCAGCAGGCCCGTCCCGGCGTCCAGCATCAGCTGGGCGGCGGCCGTCCCGGTCAGCAGCGAGACCTGCGCGTTCCAGCCCTCGACCGGCAGCGGCGCCCGGTAGCCGAGCCGGTAGCCGCCGTCCTCGGCCGTCACCTCCTGCTCGGGCACCGGCAGGCTGACCCCGCCGCGCTCCCGCTCCCGCGCCTCGCGCAGCACGCCGACCTCCGCCAGCAGGGCCAGCTGGTCGTCGGCGGTGCCCGCGTCGATCCGGCCCTGGACGCCCGCGTAGTCGAGCCGGCGGCGGGAGCGGACCCGGGCCCGGCGCAGGTCCGCCAGGACCAGCGCCCCGTCGGCGTCCAGGTCGAGCTGCCAGAGCAGGGCCGGCCGCAACTCGCCCGGCAGCAGGCTGGCCGCCCCCTCGGACAGCCGGGCCGGGTGCAGCGGCACGTTCCCGTCCGGGAAGTACAGCGTCTGCACCCGGTGCGCGGCCTCGGTGTCGACCGCCCCGCCCGGAACGACGAACGCGCCGACGTCGGCGATCGCGTAGTGCACCCGGTAGCCGCTCCCCCGGCGGGACAGCCCCACCGCCTGGTCGAGGTCGCGGGAGCCCGGCGGGTCGAGGGTGAACAGGTCCAGGTCGGTGGCGTCGAACTCCGGCAGCCGGGGCAGCGAGGCCGCCCGGTCGGCCTCCGCGAGCACCTCCGGCGACCAGTCGGTGCGGATCTCCAGACGGGTCCTGAGATCGGCGAGCTCGGTGTTGATCCTGGCGGTCTGGGCGGCCCGGACGCTGAGGTGTCGGCGCGGCATGGTCGCAGCGTAAGCGGCAGTACCGTGGAAGGCGCGCTGAAACAGCCGCGAAGGCGGTTGTGGCGTACGGGGATTGACCACGGGGAGGGCCTGGGCCGTGACGGTACCGACCAGTACGGAACGACAGCACTGCGACGGGTGCGGGCACCCCGGGCCGGCGGCTCGGGATGCCGGACGCGGGGTGCGGACCACCGCGGCGGCGGTGGCGGGCACCCTGGCGGCGATCGGCGGGCTGCACGCGGTGTGGGCGCACTCGCCGTGGCCCTGCCGCGACCGCGCCGAGTTCGCCGACCTGGTGGTCGGCACCGGCCCGGACGCCCTCCCCTCCCCCGCCGCCTGCCTCGGCGTCGCGGGCCTCCTCGGCACCGCCGCCTACCTGGTCGCCGCCCGCGGCGGCACCCTCCCGCCCACCGGCCCCCGCTGGCTCCGCACCGCCGGCACCGCGGGCGTCGCCGCCGTCCTCCTCACCCGCGGCCTGGCCGCCCCCCTCCTCCTCACCGACCGCACCCCCCGCTTCACCCGCCTCGACCGCCGCCTCTACGCCCCGCTCTGCACCGCCCTCGGCACCGGCGCCGCCGTGGTCGCCGCCCGCGGCAGGTAGGCCCTGCGCGGGCGGCGGCGGCGCGGCGGGACGGGGGAAGGCCCTGCCGGGGCGGGTCCGCTCGGGTGGCGGGGATTCGGGGTGCGGGCGGGGAGGTCGTTAGGGTGGTCGGGTTCGGGTGCTACAGGTTGTTGAAGGGGTGTCGCCGTGCTGGTTCTGCTGCCGCCGTCGGAGGGGAAGGCCGCGCCGGAGGCGGGGGTGCCGGTGGAGTTGGCGGGGCTGTCGCTGCCGGGGCTGACCGGGGCCCGGCGGCGGGTGCTGGAGGCGTTGGTGGAGCTGTGTGCGGGGGACGGGAAGCAGGCCGCGGAGGTGCTGGGGCTGAGCAGGGGGCTGCGCGGCGAGGTGGACAAGAACGCCGGGCTGCTGACGGCGGGGGCCCGTCCGGCGGGCGAGGTGTACACGGGGGTGCTGTTCGACAACCTGGGCCTGGCCAAGCTGGACGGGGCCGCGTACGGCCGGGCGGAGCGTTCGCTGCTGGTGTTCTCGGGGCTGTGGGGCGCGGTGCGGGTGGGTGACCGGATCCCGCCGTACCGCTGTTCGATGGGGGTGAAGCTGCCGCCGCTGGGCGCGCTGGGCGCGTACTGGCGGGGCGAGTTGGACGCGGTGCTGCCGGAGGTCGCGGACGGGCTGGTGCTGGACCTGCGCAGTTCGGCGTACGCGGCGGCGTGGAAGCCGGCCGGGGCGGTGGCGGGCCGGACGGTGACGGTGCGGGTGCTGCAGGAGCGCGAGGTGGACGGGGTGCTGAAGCGTTCGGTGGTGTCGCACTTCAACAAGGCGACCAAGGGCCGGCTGGTGCGCGACCTGCTGGTGGCGGGCCTGGAGCCGGGCACGCCGGGCGAACTGGTGGACGCGCTGGAGCAGTTGGGCCACCGGGTGGAGGTCTCGGCGCGCGGCACCGACCGCAAGCCGTGGCAGCTGGACGTCGTGGTGACCGACGTCCACTGAGCGGCTTCCACTGGGCGGCGTCCACTGACCGGCGCCCACTGACCGGTGTCCACCGACCGGTGTCCACTGGACGGCGGCCACTGGGCGGCGGCCCGCGGGGGCCTCAGCGCAGGTGCGAGGTGTCGTTGAGCAGCCGCACCGAGGCGTTGCCGTCGCGGTAATACTGGACGGCACAGAGCGAGGCGGCGGACAGTTCCATCCGGTGCACCGCGTCCGGCGGGGCGCCGAGGGCGAGCCGGACCAGGGTCTTGATCGGGCTGACGTGCGAGACCACCAGGACGGTCTGTCCGGCGTACCGGTCGGTGATCCGGTCGCGGGTCCGGGCGACCCGCTGGGCCAGCGTGGTGAGGGACTCGGTGCTGCCGGTGGGCCTGGCCCCGGCGGAGCCGAGCCAGGTGGTGAGGTCGGCGGGGTGGCGTTCCATCACCTCGGCGAAGGTGAGCCCCTCCCAGGCACCGAAGTCGAGTTCGCGCAGGCCCTCCTCGATCCGCACCTCCAGGCCGAGCCGGCGGGCGGTGGCCTCGGCGGTCTGCCGGGTGCGCAGCATCGGGGAGGCGACCACGGCCTGGACGGTGCCGCGGGCGGCCAGCGCCTCGGCGGCGCGTTCGGCCTGCCAGCGGCCCTTCTCGGACAGGCCCGGGTCGCTGCCGGTGCTGCCGGAGAAGCGCTTGAGCGGGGTGAGCGGGGTCTCGCCGTGCCGCAGCAGCACCAGGGTGGTGGGGGTGCCGAGGTCGGCGGGCCCGGCCCAGCCGGCCCGGGGCGCGGACCCGGCGGCGGGCTCGGACGCGGCGGCGGGCGCGGACGCGGCGGGCACCGGTTCGTCCACCGCCGCGGGCACGGGCGCGGCGGGCCGGGGCGCGGGTTCCCACTGGCGGCCGCGCTGCCCGGCGTCCATCGCCTCGTTGGCGAGCCGGTCGGCGGCCCGGTTGCGCTCGCGCGGGATCCACGCGTACGTGACGTGCCCGGCGGGCAGGACGGTGCGGGCCTCGGCGGCCAGCGGGCGCATGTCGGGGTGCTTGACCTGCCAGCGCCCGGACATCTGCTCGACGACCAGCTTGGAGTCCATCCGGACCTCGACCCGGGCGTCCGGGTCGAGGTCGCGGGCGGCCTTCAGGCCGGCGATCAGGCCCCGGTACTCGGCGACGTTGTTGGTGGCGTGGCCGAGGTACTCGGCGGCCTCGGCCAGGACCTGCCCGGTGTCGGCGTCGCGGACCACCGCGCCGTAGCCGGCCGGCCCCGGGTTGCCCCGGGAGCCGCCGTCGGCCTCGACCACGTACCTGGCGCCCGCCACCGGCTCCGCCACGGGGATCAGACGCCCGACTCGCCGGTGCGGACCAGGATCCGGCCGCAGTTCTCGCAGCGCAGCACCTTGTCGGCGGGCTCGGCCTTGATCGCGTTGAACTCGGTGATCGAGAACTCGGTGCGGCAGCCCTCGCAGCGGCGCTGGTAGAGCCGGGCCGCGCCGACGCCGCCCTGCTGCTCGCGCAGGCGCAGGTAGGACTTCATCAGGTCGGCGGGGATGACGTGGGCGACGGCCTCGCGGTCGCGGCGGACCTTCTCGGCCTCGCCGTCGATCTCGGCGAACTTGGCGTCCCGGCGGCCCTCGGCCTCGGCGACCACCACGGCGGAGTGCTCCAGGCGGGCGGTCAGCTCGACCACCCGGGTCTGGGCGGACTCCAGGCGCTCCATGACCTCCAGGACGATGTCCTCCAGGTCGGCCTGGCGCTTGGCCAGCGAGGCGTTCTCGTGCTGGAGGTTCTCCAGGTCCTTGGGCGAGGTGACCGCGCCGGAGTCCATCCGCTGCTGGTTGCGGGCGGCCCGGCTGCGGACCTGCTCGACGTCCGCCTCGGCCTTGGCCTGCTCGCGGGTGGTGTCGCCGAGCTGGGCCTGGGCGGCGACGACCAGGTCCTTGAGGGCGGTGTGGTCGGCGGTGGCCTTGTCGATCTCGGCGTGCTCGGGCAGGGTGCGGCGCCGGTGGGCCAGCTGGTCGAGGCGGGAGTCGAGGGCCTGCAGGTCGAGCAGGCGGTTCTGGTCGGCGGGCGCGGCGTTCACGCGGCAGGGCTCCTGTTGAGTTGGTTCGGCGGGAGGTCAGGGGGCGTACGGCATCGGCGCGTGCGCCGTCCACGGGTCGGTGACCCGGGTGGAGACGCGGGTCTCCAACTGCCAGCCGCGGCTGTCGGCGCGGCCGGTGAGCTCGCGGGCGGCGAGGGTGAGCCAGGGCCACTCGGTGGCCCAGTGCGCGGCGTCGACCAGGGCGACCGGGGCCGCCTCGGTGGCTTCGGAGGCCGGGTGGTGCCGCAGGTCGGCGGTGACGTAGGCGTCCACGCCGGCCGCGCGGGCCTCGGCCAGGAAGGAGTCGCCGGAGCCGCCGCAGACCGCGACCCGGCGGACGGGGCGCTCCGGGTCGCCGGCGGCGCGGACGCCCGCGGCGGTGGCGGGCAGCCCGGCGGCGACCCGGGCCGCGAACGCGGCCAGCGTCATCGGCTCGGGCAGTTCGCCGATCCGGCCGCTGCCCCGGCGGCCCGCCGGGTCGGTCGGGTCGGCCACCAGCGGGCCGGTGACCTTCAGCCCGACGGCCTCGGCCAGGGCGTCCGAGACGCCGGGGTCGGCGTGGTCGGCGTTGGTGTGCGCGACGTGCAGCGCGATGTCGTGCTTGATCAGGTTGTGCACCACCCGGCCCTTGAAGCCGGTGGCGGCGACGGTGGTGGTGCCGCGCAGGTAGAGGGGGTGGTGGGTGACCAGCAGGTCGGCACCCCACTCGACGGCCTCGTCCACCACGGCCCGGACGGGGTCGACGGCGAACAGCACCCGGCGGACCTCCGCCTCCGGGTCACCGCAGACCAGGCCCACCGCGTCCCAGGACTCCGCCCAGCGCGGGGGGTAGACCTCTTCGAACACGGCGATGACGTCGGACAGTTTCGGCACCTGTCGAGACTACCGCGTGCCGCGGCCCGGCCCGGTCCCGCTCCGGCGTGCGGACCGGGCGCACCCGTCGTACACCTGCGCGTCAACCCGGCGGGGAGGGGGCGGACGGGGGCGGTGGGGGCGCCCGGCCGGGCCCGCGGGACGGAAAGGGCCGGTGGCCGCGCGGTGCGCTCCGACCA
Source organism: Kitasatospora sp. NPDC057198 (assembly GCF_042670125.1). Lineage (NCBI taxonomy): Bacteria > Bacillati > Actinomycetota > Actinomycetes > Kitasatosporales > Streptomycetaceae > Kitasatospora > Kitasatospora sp. NPDC057198. The sequence continues at coordinate 9,701 of NZ_JBHUWH010000111.1, forward strand.
CGCGCCCCGGGGCGAACGCATTCGAAAGCGAAACCGGATCACCCTTACGGGTGAAGTGACCCGGCCGGTGTTGAGTCACACCCTCCCCGAAAGTAACTTCTAGTCCTGCGAACGAGAGTTGCCTCGACCAGGGGGGTCGAAAAAGGCGACCGGCCGCAATTCCCCGCTGCGACGCACGGAATCCCGTGCGCGGCACGGACGGAATCCGGCGGGCGCCGCCGAGGCTCTCGTGACTTCCGCAGACCGTTCGGTCGAGTCCACCGCGAAGGGGTGTGAAGCAGATGGGGGCGGGCACACCGCTGCGCAGGGCAGGGGGGCCGGGTCCGGTCGACGACGGGCCGGGTGTGGACGGCACGTTGGTGGAGGTGGCGCGGGCGGCCGTGGCCGGCAGCAGGGCCCGGGGAGGCGGCGGCGACTGGACGGTCGCGGTCGAGGGCTTCTGGTGCACGGTGCGGCCGCCCGGCCGCGAGCTCCCCGCCCAGGGCTGGAAGCTGCACGTCAGCGCGGCCTCCTCGGTGGCGGTCGAGGTGCTGTCCGCGGTCGCCGCGGCCATTGCCGACGACCCGTGCGCGTTCAAATTCACCGCCGACCGGGAGAAACTCCACGAAATAAATTCCCGGAACAGCGAGCGCGGCTCGGCCGGGAAATTCATCACCGCCTACCCGGGCGACGACGAGCAATTCCGGCGGCTCGCCGGGGAACTCCACCTCGCCACCGCGGGAATGCCCGGACCGGTGATCCTCTCCGACCGCCCGTACCGTCCCGGCAGCCTGGTGCACTACCGCTACGGCGCGTTCGCCGGCCGCTCGGTGCTCGGCAACGACGGCGCCTACCGCTCGATGCTGCGCGCCCCCGGCGGCGCCCTGGTCGAGGACGTCCGCACCGCCGTCTACCGCCGCCCGCCCTGGGTGGCCGACCCCGTCGAGGGGGCGGGATCGACCACCGGCGGCAAACCGGCACCCGGCAGCGGACCGGCCCCCGGCGGGCCGGCTCCCGGCAGCGGACCCGCTCCCGGCGGCGCCGGGCAGGTGCCCGCCCAGCCCGGCCCCGGCGCCCGGCGCGGCAGCGTACTGCTGGACGACCGCTGGGCGCTGACCGCCGCCCTGCGGCACAGCGCCAAGGGCGGGGTGTTCCTGGGCCGCGACCGGGCCACCGGCGCCGAGGTGGTGGTCAAGCAGGCTCGGGCGCACATCGAGGTCGACCGGGCCGGCACCGACGCCCGCACCGCCCTGCGCCACGAGGCCGAACTGCTCGCCCGGCTCGCCGACACCGGCCTCACCCCCCGGGTGCACGCCCTGGTCGAGCAGCAGGACTCGCTGTTCCTGGTCCAGGACCGCATCCCCGGCCAGGCCCTGGGCAGCTGGGTCGCGGCCCGGCTGCGCCGCGACGGCACCCCGGACGTCCCGTGGGCCGAGGCCGGCCCGATGGCGCTCGCCCTGCTCGACCTGGTCGAGCGGGTGCACCGCCGCGGCCTCGTCCTGCGCGACCTCTCCCCCGGCAACGTGCTGGTCACCCCGGACGGCGGCGTCCGCCTGGTCGACCTCGAACTCGCCGTCCCCGCCGGGACGCTGGCCGGCTCCGCGGGCACCCCCGGCTACCGCGCCCCCGAGCACTGCGGCCCGCACCCGACCGGACGGGCCGCCCACAGCACCGACCTGTACGCCCTCGGCGGCCTGTACTTCCTGCTCGCCACCGGCCACGACCCGCTGCTGCCCGAGGACCTGCCGCGGGCCCGCCCGGTCGACGAGCGCCTCGGCCGCTGGCTGGCGCTGGCCGCCCGCGAGGGCGACACCGCCCGCCGGCTCGCCCCGCTGGTGCTCGGCCTGCGCGACGGGGCCGCCGACCGGCGGTGGAGCCTGGAGCACGTCCGCGCCGCGCTCGCCGCCGCACCGGCCCCCACCGCCCCCGCGGTCACCACCCCGCCCGCGCTGGACCGGCTCCTGCACGACGGCCTGCGCCACCTCGCCCGCGGCGCCACCCCGCAGCGCCGCGACCGGCTCTGGCCGACCGTCCCGAACGGCCTGCTCACCGACCCGTGCAACGTCCAGCACGGTGCCGCGGGCGTCCTCGCCCTGCTCGCCCGCGCCGCCGGCGCCCCGCTGCCGGAGCCGGCCCGCGAACGCGCCAGGGCCACCGCCGCCACCGCCGCCACCTGGATCGAACGCCGCTGCGCCGCCGAACCCGTCGTCCTGCCCGGCCTGCACTTCGGACGGGCCGGCACCGCCTGGGCCCTGTTCGACGCCGCCGAGGCCCTCGACGACCCCGGCCTCGCCGAACGCGCCGCCGGACTCGCCGCGAAACTCCCGCTCGACTGGCCCAACCCCGACGTCTGCCACGGCGCCGCCGGAGCCGGCCTCGCCCAGCTCCGCGCCCACCGCGCCACCGGCGCCCGCACCTTCCTCGACCGCGCCGCCCGCTGCGCCCGGCACCTGGTCGCCGCCGCCCGCGAGGAACCGTACGGAACGGTCTGGCCCGTCCCCGCCGACTTCGACTCCGCGCTGGCCGGCGCCACCCACCTCGGCCACGCCCACGGCGTCGCGGGGATCGGCACCTTCCTGCTCGCCGCCGCGACCGTCCTCGCGGACGGCGGCGACCCCGCGCACGCCGCCACCGCGGCCGACGCCCGCGCCGCGGCCGACCGCGCCGCCCGCACCCTCGCCGCCACCGCCCGCCGGGACGGCCCCGCCGCGTGGTGGCCGCAGAGCCACGGCGACCCGGAACACGTCCGCCTCGCCCACTGGTGCAGCGGCTCCTCCGGCGTCGGCACCTTCCTCGTCCGGCACTGGCGGGCCACCGGCGACGAGGACTCCCACCGCCTCGCCGTGGCCGCCGGCCGGGCCGTCCTGAACGCCCGCTGGCACGCCGGCACCAGCGCCTGCCACGGCCTGGCCGGGAACGGCGAGTACCTGCTCGACCTCGCCGAAGCCACCGGCGAGACCCGCTTCCGCCAGGGCGCCCAGGACCTCGCCGCCCTGATCGCCGCCCGCACCGCCCTCCACGACGGCCTCCTGGTCCTCCCCGACGAGACCGGCACCACCGCCACCCCCGCCTACGGCACCGGCACCGCCGGACCGCTCGCCTTCCTCCTCCGCCTCCGCCACGGCGGCCCCCGGATGTGGCTGCCATAGGGAGGGGCCCGGGGAACGGCGGGTCCGAGCTGCTGACGGCCGGAGCCCATCGGAAAGTCCGTGCTGCTGCGTGCCTGAAACAGAACCGAAAGCCAATGGCACGCACCGGCAGTGAACCGTCAGCAGCCACGGACTCGCCGTTCCCCGAGCCCCTGATTCGTTCCCCTTCGTCCGCTCGAACACTTCCCCCGAAAGGTGATCCCCCGATGAGCACGCAGACCGTGCACCTCGCGTTGCGGCGGCTCAGCTTCACCTTCGCCGGTGACGGCTCGCACGCCGCGTGCCTCGCCGCCGGGGCCGACGGCGGGTGGTACGCGGAGAGTTGGCGGCTGCCGGCGGAGGGGCCCGCGGTGCCGGTCGCGCTGCCGTCGGCGGAGGGGTTGCGGGCGCAGCTGCTCGCGCTGCCGGACGGCCGGGTGCTGGTGTGCCGGCACGACGGGGACCGGCACGCGCTGGTGCTGCTGGCGGTCGGGGAGCCGGAGGTGCCGTTGGCGGCGTTGCGGATGCCGGGGTTGCGGATGCTGGCGGTGCCGGGCGGGGTCGGGGCGGCGGGCGCGCCGGTCGCGGTGCTGCTGGGGACGGACACCCGTCCGGTGACGACGGTGTGGCTGCTGGCGGCGGACGGTTCGGCGCCGCGGGAGGTCGCGCAGTTGCCGGGGCTGCACGGCGGCGGGGTGTGGCTGGACGCGGCGGGGCGGCTGCTGGCGCTGGACCGGGTGGTCGGCGGGATGGTGAAGACCGTCGTGCTGGATCTCGAACTGGGCACTGCCACACCGCTGTTGGAGCTGGGCGAGAGCAGCAACGACCGGCTGGTGCTGTTCGATCCGGCGACGGGTTTCGGGATGCTGCGCAGTGACGCGCCGGGGGTGGACCGGCTGGGCTGGGCGCTGATCGGCGGTGGCGAGCCGGTGCGGTTCCCGGACTGCCTGCACCAGCCGGGGCGGCTGCTGCGGCCGGTGGCGGTGGCCCCGGGGCTGGTGCCGGGGGCGGAGCCGCGGGTGGTGCTGCAGGTGGACCACGGTGCGGCGTCGGCGCTGGTGCTGTGGCGGGCGGGCGAGAAGCAGGTGCGTGCGCTGCCGGTGCCGCCGGGCCGGCTGGGGGCGGTGGGGCACTGGTCGGCGGCGGGGCTGCGGATGCCGTACTCGGCGCCGGACCGCCCGGCGGCGCTGGCCACCCTGGACGTGGCGGCGCTGCTGGCGGCGGAGCCGTTCGCGCAGCACGCCCCGATGGCGCTGCCGCTGGCGCTGGCCCCGCTGGACGCCCCGCCCGCGGAACGGCTCGCGAACCAATCTACTAACCAACCTGCGGAGCGGCCCGTGGGGCGGGCCCCGGCGGGCTGGCGGCTGGACGGGTCGGCGGAGCCGGGGGACGGCGGCCGGTGGCGGCCGGCGCAGTGCCTGGAGCTGGCCGGTCCGGCGGGCCCGGTCGAGTCGGTGGTGTACGGCGGCGAGTCGTGGCTGTCGGCGCCGCACCTGGTGCTGGCGCTGCACGGCGGCCCGGCGGACGCCTGGCGGCTGGAGTTCGATCCGGCGCTGCAGCGGATGGCGGCGGACGGCCTGGCGGTGCTGGCGCCCAACCAGCGCGGTTCGACGGGGTACGGCCCGGAGTACGCGATGGCGATCCGGGGCGCCTGGGGCGGGCCGGACCTGGAGGACGTGCTGGCGCTGCTGGAGGGCGTGGCGGGGCAGCGGGCCGCGCTGGGGCTGGAGCCGCCGGCCCTGTTCGGAGTGAGCTACGGAGCGTTCCTGGCGCTGCTGGCGGCGGCGCACGCCCCGGCGGGGTCGGTGTCGCGGTGCGCGGTGGTGGCGCCGTTCCTGTCCGGCGGGCGGCTGCTGGCGGAGGCGTCGGCGCCGGTGCGGGCGCTGACCACCCGGCTGGGCGGCGACCGGGAGCTGGACGACGCGCTGGGCCCGCGCGACGTGCTGCGGGTGGCGCACCGGTTGCACGCGCCGCTGCTGGTGGTGCACGGGGACCGGGACGAGGTGGTGCCGGTCGGCCAGTCCCGTTCGCTGCGGCACGAACTGCTGCGGCTGGGGCGGGTGGAGGGCGTCGACTTCCGGTACGTGGAGGCGGCGGGGGCGGGCCACGAGGTGCTCGCCGAGGAGGGCGCGGCGGCGGTGCACGAGCTGCTGGCGGGCTTCCTGCGCACCGGCCGTCCGACCTGACGGCCCGGCAGGAACGAACAGACTTCCCGGCGCCCGGCGCGTGCGGGAGCAGGATCCGCGGCGGTGCGCCGTCGCGGTCGTCGGGCACGCCCGTGTCCGGCGGAACCCCCTAGGGAGGGAAACACCATGGAGAACACGACCTCGTTCGAGACCGACCTCGCGGCCCTGCAGGAGCTGCCGGAGCTGGAGACCGTCGAGCTGGGCGGCCACGGCGGCGGGTGCCAGTACACCTGCCTGATCCTGACCTGCCTGATCTTCACCATCAGCTGAACCATCGGCCGACGGTTCGGCCGAGCCATCGGCTGAACCGTCGGCCGTGCCATCGGCTGACGTCGGGGCGTCCCCCCGGGCCGTGCCCGTTCCCGTTCGCGGGGGCGGGTGCGGCCCTCCCACCTGTCCGTCCTCACTTGTTGACCAGGAGTTCTCGTGCGTGGGTCGTCGGTCGCGCTGACCGTGTCGGTGCCGCTGGAGGCGGCGGCGACGCTGGCCCTGCCGGGGGTGGCGGGGGTGGTGCTGGACGCGGTGCTGGCGGGCCGTCCGGCGGGTTGGGCGGTCGGGGGTCTGGCGGCGCTGCTGGCGGTGGGTGCGGCGGCGTCGGCGGTGGCCGCGGCGGCCGGTCCGGCGTGCACGGCGGCGGACACCGTGGCGCTGCGCGGGTCGCTGCTGCGGCGGGTGCTGTGGCTGCGTCCGTTCCCGTCGGCGGTGGAGCGGCTGTGCGGGGAGCGGCCGGGGCCGGGCGACCTGACGGCCCGGCTGGTGGGGGCGGCGGCGGACGCGGGGGCGGCGCGGACGGCCCGGCTGGGTGCGGCGACGGCGCTGGTGACGTCGGCGGGGGCGGTGCTGGGGCTGGGGCTGCTGTCGCCGTGGCTGGCGGCGGCGTTCTTCGCCGGGGTGCTGCCGGGGGTGGTGCTGGTGCGGCTGTTCATGCGGACGGCGGAGGACGTGTTCGTCCGCTACCAGGAGGCGCAGGGGCGGTTGGCGGACCGGCTGTCGGACGCGCTGACCGGGATCCGGACGGTGCGGGCGGCCGGGGCGGAGCGGTGCGAGGCGGCCCGGGTGCTCGGCGTGCTGCCCGAACTCGGGGACGCGGGGCGGTCGTTGTGGCGGGCGCAGCGCCGGACGGTGGGCCGGGTGACGCTGCTGGTGGCGGCGGTGGAGCTGACGGTGCTGGGCACGGCGGGCCAACTGGTGGCGGCGGGGCGGCTGCCGGCCGGGGCGTTCGCGGCCGCGGCCGGGTGGGCGGCGCTGGGGCTGGGCTTCTTCGAGCAGGTGGAGGCGCTGGTGGGGGTGGCGCACGCGCGGGCCGGGCTGGCCCGGGTGCGGGAGGTGGACGAGCTGCCGGGTCCGGGCGCGGGTGGGCGTGAACTCCCGGACGGGCCGGGCGAGTTGGTGTTCCGCTCGGTGCTGGTGCGGGACGACGAGGGGGCGGTGGTGTTCGGCCCGTTGGAGCTGACGGTGCCGGGCGGCGCGACGGTCGCGGTGGTGGGCCGTTCGGGCGCGGGCAAGTCGCTGCTGGCCGCGCTGGCGGGCGGTCTGCGCCTGCCGGACGGCGGGGAGGTCCTGGTCGACGGGGTGCCGGTGGCGGCCCTGTCGGTGGCGGAGCGCCGCCGCGCGGTCGGCTACGCCTTCGAACGGCCGCTGCTGATCGGCCCGTCCCTGGACGAGGCCCTGGAGGGCGCCGACCCGGCGGCCCTGGCGGCGGCCCGGGCGGACGGCTTCCTGTCCCGCCTGCCGCACGGCGGCCGCACCCCGGTCGGTGAACTCCGGCTCTCCGGAGGAGAGTTGCAGCGCCTCGGCCTGGCCCGACTGCTGGCCGGGAACGCCCGGGTGGTGGTGCTCGACGACGCGACGTCCAGCCTGGACGCGGCCACCGAGCACCAGGTCGACCGGGCCCTGCACGAATCCACCCGGGGCCGCACCCGCCTGGTCGTCACCCACCGCGCGGCGGTCGCGGCCCGCGCCGAACTCGTCCTCTGGCTGGACGCCGGCCGGGTCCGCGCGATCGACACCCACGCCGCCCTGCTCGCCGACCCGGCCTACCGGTCGACCCTCGCGGGCGCGGCGGACGGCGAGAGCCCCCGCCAGGGGCTCGGGGAACGGCGAGGCCGGGTCCGCTGACGGTTCACCGCCGGAGCGCGCATCGGCTTCGGGTTCTGTTTCAGGTACGCAGCAGAACGGACACTTCGGTGGGCTCCGGCCGTCAGCAGCACGGACTCGCCGTTCCCCGAGCCCCTGGCGCTGCCCGGTGATCGGTGCTCGGAGCGCGCAGCGCGCGTCAACTACAGACACGGGAGGAGCGGTCTTCGTGGGGCGGCATCGGCGGGCACTCGGCGGGCGGGGGCTGCGGGAGTTGGCGGCGGCGGTGCCCCGGCGGGCGCTGTGGTGGCTGGCGGGGTGGTCGGTGGTGGAGGCGCTGCCGGCGCTGTGCTCGGGGCTGCTGGTGGCGGCGGCCGCCGACCGGGGGTTCCTGGCGGGGCGTCCGGGGGTGGGTTTCGCCTGGCTGGGCGGGCTGGGGGCGGTGACGGTGCTGCGCGCCCTCGCGGCGCGGGCGGTCTTCCCGCACCTCGCCGAGGTGGTGGAGCCGCTGCGGGACGCCCTGGTGTCGCGGGTGGTGCGCGGGGCGCTGGCGCGGCCCGCGCCGGACGGCCCGGCGGAGATCGCCCGGATCACCGAACAGGTGGAGTCCGCCCGGCAGTTGACGGCCACGCTGCTGCGCAGTGCGCGCGGGGTGGGGTTCGGGCTGCTGGCGGCGCTGCTGGGCCTGGGGGTGTTGGCGCCGGCGGTGCTGCCGCTGGTGCTGCTGCCGCTGCTGCTGTCGGGGGCGCTGTTCGTGCGGCTGCTGGGGCCGCTGGTGGCGCGCCGCCGGGCGGTGGTGCTGGCGGACGAGCGGATCGCCGCCGAGGCGGGCCGGGCGTTCGCCGGGCTGCGGGACGTGGCGGCGTGCGGCGCGCAGCAGCGGGTCTCGGCGCACCTTTCGGCGCTGGTGGCGGCGCAGGGCGAGGCGGTGCGGGCGGTGGGCCGGGCGGCGGCGCTCCGGTCGCTGACGGTCGCGGTGGGCGGGCGGCTGCCGCTGCTGGCGGTGGTCTGCGCGGCGCCGTGGATGGTCGGCCGGGGCTGGCTGTCGGCGGGGCAGGTGCTCGGCGTGGCGACGTACCTGTTGCAGCAGTTGGAGCCCGCGGTGCGGGCCCTGGCCGGGATGCTGGGCAGTTGGCTGCTGGACCTGGCGGTGGTGCTGGACCGGTTGACGGCGGCCTGTCCCGTCCCGCCGCCCGTCCCCGTCCCGCCGCCGCGCTCCGACGGGTCCGGTGACGGGGCCGGTGACGGGGCCGGTGACGGTTCGCTGAGCGTGCACGGCCTGCGGTTCGCCCACCCGGGGAGTGCCGAGCCGGTGCTGGCGGGCGTGCGGTTCGACCTGCGGCCGGGCGCGCACCTGGCCGTGGTCGGGCCGAGCGGCACCGGGAAGTCCACCCTGGCGGCGCTGCTGGCGGGGCTGCTGGCCCCGGACGCGGGCCGGGTGCTGGTCGGCGGGCAGGACCCGGCCGCGCTGGCCGGCCCCGCGCGGGCCGCCCGGCTGGCCCTCGTCCCGCAGGAGGCGTACGTCTTCGCGGGCACCGTCCGGGAGAACCTGTGCTGGCCGTCCGGCGAGCACGGCGACGCCCTGATCGCCACCGCCGCCCACCGGGTGGGTTCGGCCCGGCTGCTGGCCCGGCTCGGCGGCCCGGACGGCCTGATCGCCGACCCGGCCGCGCTGTCCGCGGGCGAGCGCCAACTGCTGGCGCTGACCAGGACGTTCCTCTCCCCCGCCCCGGTCGTCGTACTGGACGAGGCCACCTGCCACCTCGACGCGGAGGCCGAGCGCCGCGCCGAAGAAGCGTTCGCCGCCCGCCCCGGCACCCTGGTCGTCATCGCCCACCGGATCGGCTCGGCGATGCGCGCCGACCGCGTCCTGCTCCTCGACGCGTCCGGCCCCCTGCTGGCCACCCACGCCGACCTCCAGGTCCTCTCGCCGTTCTACCGCGCCTGCTCGTGCTGAGAACGGCGGGTCCGTGCTGCTGCGTGTCCCGAACAGGACCGGAAGCCGATGCGCCGGGCGGCGGTGCACCGTCGGCGGACCCGGGCCCGCCGTTCCCCGAGCCCCTGGCGGAACCCCCTGTCGGGGCTCTTTCGGTAGGCTCCGATGATGTTCGGCCGGTGCCCGCAC
>NZ_JBHUWH010000112.1:0-19132 GCF_042670125.1 Kitasatospora sp. NPDC057198
GACACCCGGTGCCGGCGGAGGGGGCGTTCCTCCTTCGGACGTCCGTGCCGTGCGCACACTTCCGACATCCGTTCCTCCCCCTGGTGCATCCCTGGTGCACCCCTGGCGCGAACCGGTGCACGCGACCCGGCGACGCGGGTAGGGTCGGTGGCGTTTGTCTTTCCGGGGGAGGTACTCGCACGTGCTCGAACTGAGCGCACATCAGTCGGCCGCCGGCTGGCGCCCGTTGTCCGGCCCACCGCCCGCACGGGCCTGGCGCAGCGGCCTGGCGGCCAATCCGGGGGCGCCGGCCGAGGTGCTGGAGCGGCTGCTGGAGGACGGCGCGGAGCCCGGCTGGCTGGCCCGCCGAGCCGAACTGCCCGCGCCGGTGCTGGAGGCCGCCCGACGGCACCCGCAGTGGGCGGTGCGGGCGGCGCTGACCGAGCGCCCGGACCTGCCGGCCCCGGTGCTGGCGGCGCTGGCGGGCGACCACGAGCGCCGGGTGCGCCGGGCCGCCGCGTCGGCCGCGCACCGGGTGGCGCTGCCCCCGGCCGCGCTGGCGGGCCTGGCCGCCGACCGCGACCCGGACACCCGCCGCCGGGTGCCGGGCTGCGCGGGCCTGCCGCTGGACCTGCTGGTGGCGCTGGCCCAGGACACCTCGCCGCTGGTGCGGGCCGCCGCGGTGCGGGCGGAGTCCTGGCCGCAGCTGCCGCCGCCGGTGCGCACCGCGCTGCGGGCCGACCGCGACCCGGCGGTGCGGGCCGCGGTGCGCCGGGCGCTGCGGGTGGAGCGCGAACTGCCGGTGTCGCTGGCCGGGTACATCGCCGAGAGCGACCCGCTGCGCCGGGAGCGGACGGCGGCCTCGGCCCCGCTGGAGCGGGCGCTGGGCGAGTGGCTGGTGCTGGACGACGACCCGCGGATCCGGGCGGCGGCGGCGGGCAACCCGCGGCTGCCCACCGACCTGGCGCTGGCGCTGGCGGCCGATCCGCACGAGGCGGTGCGCCTGGCGGTGTCGCTGCGCCCGGACCTGACGGAGGCGCAGCGCGCGGCGGTGGCCTACCGGCTGCCGGAGGTGCCGCCGGCGCTGCCGTGGGTGGCGCGGCGGGCGGGCGATCCGGCGGAGCTGCTGCGGCTGGCGCGCTCGGCGCACCCGCTGGTGCGCTGCGCGGTGGCCTCGCTGGAGCGGCTGCCGGGCGAGGTGGTGGCGGTGCTGGCGGCGGACCGCGAGCTGATGGTGCGCCTGGCGCTGGCGGAGCACTGCGCGGACGCGCCGGGCGCGCTGCTGCGCTCGGTGTACGAGCAGTTGCTCGGCCCGGCCTCGCTGGTGGCGGACCCGCGGTTCGCGGCGCCGGGCCTGGCGGCCTGGGCGGGGCGGTCGGAGCCGGCCCTGCGGCTGGCGGCGCTGCGCGACCCGGAGCTGGAGCCGGGGGTGCTGGCCGCGCTGGCGGCGGACGGGGACGCGGTGGTGGCGCGGACGGCGGCGGGTGACCCGCGACTGCCGCTGCGGGCGCTGCTGGGGGCGCTGGAGCCGGACGCGCAGCCGGCGGCGGCGGCGGCGAACCCGGCGCTGCCGGTGCCGTTGATGCACCGGCTGCTGGAGCTGTCCTGAGCGGTGCGGCGGGCAGCCGGGCGGCGGTGCAGCGGGCAGTGGTGCGGCGGAATACCCGCCACTAGGTGAATGTTCAACCACCTGTCGGGCCGCCACGGTCCGGCAGGACCCGGAAACGGGAAGGAGCAGGCATGACCACCGACCTCCGCCACGGCAGTGCGCCCCTGGTGGCCCCGGGCGAGAGCACCGCCGAGCGCTGGGCCCGCGCCCAGCTGTTCTTCGACTCCAAGGCGTACTCGGACGCCGCCCTGATCCTGGCCGGGGTGGTCGACGAGGTGCCCGAGCAGGTCGGCCCGCGCCTGCTGCTGGCCCGCGCCTACTACCACTCCGCCCAGCTGCGGCGCGCCGAGGAGCAGCTGCGCGAGGTGATCGCGCGCGACCCGGTGGAGCACTACGCGCACCTGGTGCTCGGCCGCGTCCTGGAACGCCAGGGCCGGGCCGCCGAGGCCGCCCCGTACCTGCGGCTGGCCGCGGTGTTCGACGGGGATTTCCCCGAGGCGTGACGCCGTCCCTCCCCCGCACCGCCCCCGGCCGTCCGACGGCCGGGGGCGGTGTGCTGTCGTCTCCCGGCGCGGCCCCTGGCAGGCTGGAGGGAGGGCGCTGCCGGAACCGACGCGGAGGTGCGGCCGATGCGGACGCTGGAGGAACAGATCGAGGTGACCGTCCCGGTGGGGACGGCCTGGTCGCAGCTGCACCGGGTGGCGGAGTACCCGCTGTTCGTCGCCGGGGTGGTGCAGGCCAGCGCCCACGGCCGGCACCACGCGCACTTGGACGTGGAGTTCGGCGGCGAGCGGCACGCGGTGGACGCGGAGCTGACCGACCACGGGCGGGGCCGGGTGATGAGCTGGGAGACGGTCGGGGGGCCGCCGCTGCGCGGCACCTTCGCGCTGCGCCCGCTGGACGCCGCGCACACCCGGGTGCAGCTGCGCCTGGAGTACGACCCGCGGGAGCTGGCGGGGGCACTGGGCGTGCCGGACGGCCCGGCGCCGAGCACGGCGGCGGTGGAGGAGGCGGTGCGCACCGACCTGGAGCTGTTCAAGCAGCTCTGCGAGGAGTGAGGGCCGCGCCCGCTCCTCCGGCGGTTCACTCCCCCAGCGGCAGTTCGGCCCAGATGACCTTCCCGCTGGCGGGGTAGCGGGTGCCCCAGCGCTCGGCGAGCTGGGCGACCAGGAACAGGCCGCGCCCGCCCTCGTCGGTGTCGGTGGCGTGGCGCAGGTGCGGGGAGGTGGCCGAGCCGTCCCAGACCTCGCAGATCAGCGCCCGGTCGCGGAGCAGCCGGACCCGGATCGGCGCGGCGGCGTGCCGGATGGCGTTGGTGATCAGTTCGCTGAGCACGAGTTCGACGGCGAAGGCGTGCTCGGACAGGCCCCAGTCCTCGAGCCGGCCGGTGACGGCGGCCCGGATCCGGGCGACGGCGGCGGGGTCGGCGGGGACGTCCCAGTCGGCGACGTGGTCGGCGGGCAGCGCGCGGGTGCGGGCCACCAGCAGGGCGATGTCGTCGGCGGGGTCGGCGGGCAGCAGGGCGGTGAGCAGGTCCTCGCAGGTCTGCCCGGGGTCGCGGTCGGGGCGGGCCAGGGCGGCGCGCAGCAGTTTCAGGCCGTGGTCGAGGTCGTGGCCGCGGGGGGCGAGCAGCCCGTCGGTGTAGAGCACCAGGCGGCTGCCCTCGGGGAGTTCGAGTTCGGCGGTCCCGTGGGGCAGGCCGGTGACGCCGAGCGGCGGCCCGGCGGGCAGGTCGACGATCTCGACCCGGCCGTCGGGGTGCACCACGGCGGGCGGCAGGTGGCCGGCCCGGGCCAGCGTGCAGCGGCGGCTGATCGGGTCGTAGACGGCGTACAGGCAGGTCGCGCCGGTGATCGGGCGTTCGGCACCGTCGGGCGCGGGGTGCTCCTGGTCGAGCCGGTTGACCAGGGCGTCGAGGTGGCCGAGCAGTTCGTCGGGGGCGAGGTCGAGCGAGGAGAAGGTGTGCACGGCGGTGCGCAGCCGCCCCATGGTGGCCACCGCGTGGACGCCGTGGCCGACCACGTCGCCGACCACCAGGGCGACCCGGGCGCCGGAGAGCGGGATGACGTCGAACCAGTCGCCGCCGACGCCGGCCTGGGCGGGCAGGTAGCGGGAGGCGACCTCCAGGGCGTGCTGCTCGGGGAGCCCGGCGGGCAGCAGGCTGTGCTGGAGGGCGACGGCCATGGTGTGCTCGCGGGTGTAGCGGCGGGCGTTCTCGACCAGGACGGCGGCGCGGGCGGCGAGCTCCTCGGCGAGGGTGCGGTCCTCCTCGTCGAAGGCCGGACGCGGGCGGGCCCGCCAGAAGGTGGCCACCCCCAGCAGCGTCCCGCCGACCGCCAGCGGGACGGTCACCAGGGTGTGCACCCGCTGGGCGCGCATCGCGTCGACGGTGCCGGGGCTGACCTCGTCCCAGGCGGCGAGGGCGGCGGACAGGTCGGGCTCGACCACCGAGCACAGCCCGGCCACGGCCCGGGCCCGGGGGGTGCCGGGGATCAGCGGCACGGGCGAGCCGGGCGCCAGCAGCGGCGACAGGTCGGTGACGCCGGCCAGCGCGGCGCGGCGCAGCGGGCGGCTCCGGTCGGGGCGCGGTTCGCCGCCCGCCGGGACGCCCTCGTACAGGTCGACGCTGGCGAAGTCGGCGAAGGCGGGGACGAGGGCGGCGGCGAGTTCCTGGCAGGTGCGGGTGATGTCGAGGGTGGTGCCGATCGAGGCGCCGGCCCGGTAGAGCAGTTCCAGCCGCAGCCGGGCGGTGTCGGGGCCGGTGAGCGGGGCGCTGTCGCGCAGGGTGGCGATCCGGCAGGGCGCGCCGCCGGTGCGGTCGGCGGGGTGCAGGTCGACGGTGAGGGCGCGGCCGTGGACGGTGGCGGGGGCGCCGGTGAACTCGGTGCCGCGCAGCAGGGCGGTGAGCGCCTCGGGCAGGCCGAGCGCGTCGAGCGGGTGGCCCTCGCAGTCGGCGGGCAGGTCGAGCAGGCGGCGGGCCTCGCCGTTGGCGTGGCGCAGGACCAGGTCGGCGTCGAGCAGCAGGACGCCTTCGCGGACGAGGACGGGTTCGGGCGCGCGGTGCCGGCCGGTCCCGGGCCCGGCGGCGGTCATCCGGGCCGTCCGGCGGGGGCGGGGGCCGGGGGTGCCGCGGGGGCGGGGCGCGGGGCGGTGGACAGCCGTCGCGGAGGGGTTCGGTCCGCCACGCTGCGTCCACCGGGTGCTGCCCGGAACCGGGTCATACGCCCATTCCTACACTCCCGGCTCGGACCGGGCCAATGGCCGCGCCCGGATTTCCCCGCCCGGTGCGCCGGTTGGGACGGGCCGTCGTCCGGCTGACCGGAGCGCGGCGGCGGGGGCAGAATGGGCCGCATGGATGAGGACGAGGAGCGGTGGGTGCGCGTGCTGGACTACCCGGACACCGCGAAGCAGCCGTCGCTGGAGCAGTGCCTGCGGGCTTGACTGCGCGCCCACGGCATCGACTGGTTCCCGCTGGAGGACGGCGAGGTCCGCATCGACCTGCTGAACGGCCCCGGGCCGGACGGACAGCGGCGGTGCACGGCGTGGGTGAGCGTGGACGCGGCGGCGCTGCGCAGGCTCGGCCTGCACCCGGAGCAGCCCTCGGCGGTGCCCGCGGATCCGCCGCCGCCGGGGTGGTGGGGCCGCTGGTGACTGCCCGGCGACCGTTCTCCGGTCGGGGGTGTCCGCTGGGCGGGCACCCCGGGCGCGGGGCCGGGGCGGGCCGGGAGGAGGATGGGTGGATGTAGAAGCCAAGCATCTGCGCGAAGAGGTTCCCGTCATGCCCCACATCACCGTCGACTACTCGCCGCAGCTCGCCGACGCCTTCGACCGTCCCGGTTTCGTCCGCGAACTGCACCCGCTGGTGCGCGAGTGGGTGGCGTCCCGGGGCGTGTGCAAGACCTTCTTCCGCCCGGCCGCGGAGACCTGGGTCGACGCCGCGGACGGGCAGCTGGTCGCCTTCGTCCACATCGCGATCGGCCTGCTGCCGGGGCGGCCGGAGGGCCTCAAGGCCCGCCTCTCCGAAGAGGTGCTGCGCCTGCTGGACAAGCACCTGCGGCCGGTGCTGGGCCGCGAGGTGGTCCGCTCCGCCGAGGTCCGCGACCTGGCCCCCTCCTACCGCCTGCGCACCGGCTGGTAGCCCCGACCACACCGGCGTCGGCCCGGTGCCCCCAGGCGGCCGGACAGGGCCCTGGGCCTAGTCGCGGCCGTCCGGCTTCAACGGCCTGCCGTCCAGGGAGGTGGTGGTGGGCGAGACGCGCAGTTCGGTGGTGACGTCGGTGCTGCTGGCCACCGCGCAGCTCATCTCCAGCAGCACGAAGCCCACGCGGTGCTTCCCCTGCACCATGCGGCCGGGGCTTTCGACGCCGCCGATCCCGTCGAGCAACCACTCGTGGACGCTCTGCGCGTCACCGTCCTGCCAGTCCTCGAAAGCCGCCGCCTCGACGCCGAGGGCCAGCCGCTCGGCCAGGTACTCGGGGTCGTGGACGCTCTCGAAGCGGATCGTCAGGCGCTCGAACTCGTGGCCCGCGCGGAACTCCCAGAGCGCCCACAGCTCTTCGACGCCGTCCACCACGGGCGTGGCCTCGAGGAACCAGTCGTACCGCTCCAGGGAGGGCGCGTGCAGCTCCAGCCACCGGTCGCGTTCGCCCGGCAGGGCCACCCACGGGCCCGGGACCTCCTCGAAGGCCGGCCAGACCACCTCGGGGCACTCCCAGCGCCCGGTCCACGAGCGGACCCGCTCCCGGTTGGCGAGGAACTTCGCGCGTGCCTCGTCCGCTTCCCGCCGCTTCCGCCTGCCCAGGACCATGGCCACCGGCCTTCCCCGCTCGCTCCCGCCGCTGCACCGCCGCACCGCTGCGCCCGTTCCGACCCGAGCCCGGCAGGTGGGTGCCGGACCAGCGTATCGACAGCCCGGGGTGTTCGAAAACCGTTGCCGCGCACCGGCGTTGGAGCGTCCGTCAGCTCTTGCCGCTGGGCGGGGTCCACGCTCCGGCCCACGGCTACGGCCTGGTCCTCGCCTGTCGACACGACTCACGCTGATCGGCCGGGAGCCCTGACCGCCAGGGCCGGCCGTGCCTCACGGGTCTACTCCTCGGAGCCGCCGAAGCGGTAGAGCTCCACCACGAGACCCCGCTGTCCGGCATAGTCCGCGATGCCCTCGACCGCAGCCGCCAGCGCGCTGCTGAGCCTCTGGAGCTCAGGCGCGCGCCGTGCCCTGTCGGGCGCGGCGTCCACCGCCCGCCAGGCGGCCTGGTAAGCGTCCTCCAACGGGCTGAGCATCTCGTCGTACTCGACGATTTCGTCCAGCGGAAAGCCGGGATGGCGGCGTTGTGCGGCCATGTCCACCTGAGAGGTGACCGAGATGAGGTCACCCACCAGCTTCACGTGGGCCACCCCGATCTTCGGGCTCAGCAGAATCTCGGCGAGCAGCTTGGCCCAGTGCTCTTCCTCATCCGGCATCATTTCTCCTTCTCCTCCGGCGTCTTGTCGCGTGCTCCGGCTCCGTACCGTCCAGTGGGCGGCCCCCCTGTCCGCTCGAAGCGGTATGCCAGGGCGGCGAGGGCGAAGGACAGACCGCCTGCGATGAACCACGGGTTCCACAGGGCCAGCGTCCAGAACCGCTGCCCCTGGCTCACCGCGCCCTCCAGACCCGTCGCGTCGGTCAGCAGGAGCAACTCCACGGCGACGCCGCGGGCCAGCAGGAGCAGACCGGTGGCCCAGCCCAGCCACTCCAGGATCCGGCCGCGCCGCACCGTCGGTCCGGTACGGGCGAGCGCCCGGCCGAGTACGGCACCGACCACGAGAGCCGACCCGACGCCCCAGAGACCCGCGGCGACGAACCACAGCGGCCGCTCCTCGGCGAGCCGGCTTCCGGCGGAAACGTCGAGCCCTTTCGAGCCGCCGAGTGCCCAGTAGAAATGTGCGCCGGCGAAAATGCCGGACCAGGCCGCGGCGGCATGACCCCAACGCCGACCGGGACTCACCCTCGACCGCATGAACTCCCCCTGGTTGCGGAACGACCCGCCCATCCTACGAACCCGCGCTGCCGCGGCGACGGCCTCTAGGCACGGCGGGCCCGGACGGACAGGGCGGCGGCCCGGCGCCCGGCCCACTGGAGCAGGGCCGCGGCCAGCAGCAGGCCGAACGCGGCGACCTGGAGCGGCCCGGCCGCCGTCCCGCCGCGCAGCGCCGCCGAGAGCGGGACGGCCAGCAGCGGCACGGCCACGGCCGGACCGGCCGCGTACCAGAGGACGAACAGCAGCACGCCGTTGTTGCCGCCGCCGGGCTGCGTCGGGCGGTACAGCAGGTCGCGGCGGGCCGCGCCGCGGCAGGCGTTCACCAGCCCGGCGGCGACCAACGGCGGTACGGCCGCCGGCCCGAGCCAGGCCGCCGCGCCGCCGCCGAGCGCGAGCACCGCCACCGCCCCGGCCGTCCCGAGCAGGAGGCCGAGGGCGGTGGGCACCACCGCGTGGCGCAGCATCAGTCCGGCGAACGGGTGGGGGGACCAGGACGAGCGGCGCACGTCGTCGGTATCGATCCGGGCGGGCTCCAGCAGTTGGGCCAGGGCCAGGTAGCCGAAGAGCAGCGCGAGCGCCGTGACCGCCCAGGACAGCGCGCCCCGGGCGTCGTGCGCGGGGACGGCGCAGAGCAGGGCGGGCACGGTGAGCAGCGCCGCGCGTCCGAGCCGGGCGGGCGTGCGGAGCAGCGCGAGGGCGTCGCGCCAGTACACGGCCTGCCAGGGCCGCCGGGGCGCGGGCAGCCGGACCCGCCACCGGACCGTGCTCCCGGCGCTGCCGGCGACGGCCAGCCGGGCGGCGCGCAGTTCGACCGTCCGCAGCGCGGCCAGCACCCCGGCGGCGGTGCGGGCCCGCTCCCGCAGCAGGGGCAGCGACACGGTGCCGACGGCCCGGTCGGCGAGCAGCAGGCACAGGGCGGTCAGCGCCACCAGCAGGGCGGCGGCGATCCTCCCGCCGGGGACGGCGGCGGGCGTCGGGGCCAGCGCGGCGGCTCCGGCCCAGCCCCACGGGCCCGACCACACCTCGATCCGCTCCAGCCAGGGCACGGGGTGCCCGGCGGCGGCCAGCGCGCTCTGCACGGCGAGCGCCACGACCAGCGCGGTGGCGTACGGGGTGAGCAGCCGGGCCAGGCGGGCGGCCCGCGGGTCGCGCTGCACCAGCAGGCCGGCGCAGACGCCCAGCAGCGGCAGGCAGAGCGTGCCGGCCAGGCACCAGCCGAGGGCGGCGGGCAGGCCGGTGCGCACGGTCAGTCCGAGCGCCACCATGCCGCCGAGGGCGGCCACCAGCCCGGGGAGGGCGGCCAGCGCGCAGGAGAGCCAGAACCACGGCCGCAGCACCGGGCGGGGCCGCACCGGGTGGGCGAGCAGCCAGTCGGTGGTGGCCCGGGGCGGGACGACCGGTCCGCGCCACAGCCCGTCGCGGACGGCCAGCAGCAGGACGGCGAGCCCGAGCGCGGCGGCGCCGCTGGGCAGCGCGGCCAGCAGGGCGGGGCCGTGCCGGGTGTAGTCGGCGCCCATCGACGCCTGGAGGAAGAGCCCGAGGGTGGGGACGCCCGTCCAGGACAGCATGAGCAGCACGGCGCAGTAGAACGCGAAGGCGACCTGCTTGGCCCGGTTGCGCCGGTGCGGGGCGCGCAGGGCGCGCAGCAGGGCGAGCGCCTCGTCGGTCCAGTCGTCGTCCGCCGTCCACTCGGCGGGCGCGGCGGCCTCGTCCCGCTCCCCCGCGGCGGCCTCGTCCCGCTCCCCCGCCGCGCTGTCGGCCGCGGTGTCGGCCGCGGTGTCGGCCGCGGTCTCCGAACGGCTCACCGGGGGTCGGCCGTTCCGGTGCCGGGGGCGCCCGCGGCGAGGACCCGGGCGGGCGGGCCCTGCCGGAGGATCCGGCCGTCCTCCAGGACGACCGCCCGGTCGGCGACCTCCAGGGCGAGGTCGGTGTGGTGGGTGACCAGCAGCACCGCGACGCCGTCGGCGAGTTCGGCCTTCAGGAGTTCGGCGAGCCGGCGGCGGGCCTCCGGGTCGAGGCGCTGTTCGGGTTCGTCGAGCAGCAGCAGGTCGCGGGGGCGGACCAGGGCGCAGGCCAGCAGCAGGGCCTGCAACTGGCCGGAGGAGAGGGCGGAGGGCAGCGCGTCGGCCCGTTCGGTGAGCGAGCGGCCCTCCAGCACCTGGTCGACCCAGTCGGCGGCGTCGGCGACCCCGTGCGCGACGGCGACCAGCAGCAGGTGCTCGCGCACCGTCAGGTCGGGGTAGTGGGCGACGGTGTCGCCGACGACGGCGACCCGGGCCCGGATCCGGGGGTCGTTCTCGTCCATCGGCAGGCCGTCGAACCGCACCGTGCCCCCGGTCGGCAGGTCGCGGCCGGCCGCGACCCTCAGCAGGGTCGACTTGCCGGAGCCGTTGTGCCCGAGCAGCGCCACGCACTCCCCGGCCGCCAGTTCCAGGTCGACGGGGTGCAGCACCTCCCGGCCGTCGTACGAGCGGCTCACGCCGGTCAGTCGCAGCAGCGCCCGGTGCGGGGCGGTGGGGTTCTCGGCCATGCGGGCGGTGCCTCTCGACGAGCGGGTCGCCCCAGTATGGACCGCGGCCCCGGGGCCGTTCCCCGGGGGCCGTTCTCCGGGGGCCGTTCCCCGTCGGCCCCGGGCCTCAGCGGGCCAGGAAGGCGGTCAGTTCGGCGTTCAGCGCGGCGGGGCGCAGGTACGGCAGGCCGTGGTGGGAGACGCCTTCCAGGGTGCGGACCTCGGCGTGCGGGAGCAGCCGGGCGGCGCGGGCGGCTAGGGTGCGCGGGTCGTGGGTGCGGCTGTCGGCGGCGGGCAGCAGCAGGCAGCGGGCCTCCAGTGCGGCGAGGGCCGCGGAGGCGGGACGGGGGCCGGTGACGGGGCGGGTGGCGGGGAAGGTCGCGGCCAGCCCGTACAGCCGGGTCCAGTCCGGGTCGAGCGGGGCGCCGCCGGTCTCCCAGGCGAGGAAGGAGCGGGCCCGGCGCTCGCCGGGGCGGGCCAGCATCGGGGCGGCGTGCAGCAGGTAGGAGGGGCGGTAGCCGGTGAAGCAGCCGGTGGGGTCGAGCAGGGCCAGCCGGGCGACCCGGTCGGGGCGGCGCAGCGCGTAGGTCAGTGCGATCCAGCCGCCGTAGGAGTGGCCGCACAGGTCGGCGCGGTCGGCGCCGAGCGCGTCGAGGACGGCGTCCAGCCAGCCGTGCAGTTGCTCGGGGGTGCGCGGGGGCGTGCGGCCGTCCGCCGTGGAGCGTCCGGCCTCGCCGATCCGGTCGACGGCGAACACCCGTGCGGTGCGGGCGAGTTCGGCGGCGTTGGCCCACCAGCTCGCGGCGGTCGCGCCGCCGCCGTGGAGCAGCAGCAGGGGTGGGGCGTCGGGCGGCCCGGCGGCGTTGACCCGGGTGGTGCCCCAGGGGGTCTCGAGGTCGAGGGTGTCGACCGGGACGGGCCAGCGGTCGAGCAGGGCGTCGTAGGCGGACAGGAACGCGGACCGGTCGAATCCCATGCTGGCTCTCCCCGGAAGGTGTCTCGCTCGGCAATCTTCTCGCTGAACGAGATAATATGCACGGCGGAGCTCCCGCGGACAACCGCTCCCACGAGAGGACGAATCCGATGGACGAACCGATGGACGGACCGGTGGACGGACCGGTGGACGAGCCGGGGCCGGGCCTGCGCACCGTGCACCGGCTGCGCGCGCTCACCGTCGAACTCGACCTGCTGGCCGCCTCGTTCGCGCAGCGCCACGGCCTGCACCCGACCGACCTGCGGGCGCTGATCGCACTGCTGGACGCCGCCCGGGAGGGCACCCCGGCCACGCCCGGACGGCTCGGCCGGGAGCTGGGCGTCAACTCGGCGGGCACCACCGCCGTCCTCGACCGGCTGGAGCGGCTGGGCCTGGTCCGCCGCACCCGGGACGGGCACGACCGGCGACGCGTCCTGCTGGAGGTCACCGGGCGGGCGGTCGAGCTCGGCCAGGGCTTCTTCGGGCCGCTGATCGGCGAGGTGGCCGCCCTGGTCGAGGGCCTGTCGCCGGCCGAACGGGCTACCGTGGAAGGCTTCCTGGCCTCCGTCCGGGAGGTCGTCGCCCGGCACGCGGAGGAGAACGCGAGTGGGAACGGGGGCGGGAACGTGAGCAGGGACGGGAACGGGAACGTGAGCGGGAACGGGAACGTGAGCGGGAACGGGGGCGGGAGAAGCGGTGGAGATGCGCAGGCCGAGTGAGCTGCTGGACGCGCAGGAGTGCCGGTTCCTGGCTCGGGCGCTGGGCGAGTGGGGCGGGCCGGCCCGCAGCGGCGACGCGATGGCCTACGCGCTGGGCTTCGCAAACGCCGCGGACCTGCTGGCGGGGTGCGGGCGGCTGGCGGCGGAGCTCCGCGCGGACCTGCCGCTGCCCCCGGCGGACTGGGCGCGCGTCCTGCTCGCCGCCGAGGTCGTCTTCGCCAGCGACCTGGTGGGCTCGGGCACCGAGTGGAGCACCACCACGGGGTGGGACGACGCGGAGACCCTGCGCCGGCTGCGCTCGGTCCAGCGCAAGCTGGGCCCGGTGCTGCGGGGGCAGTACGGCGGACGCCCGGGCGGGTGAGTCCCCGACCGGGCGTCCGTGGGTGCGTGCCGCGCCGTCGACGGCGCGGCGTCTCAGCGGCGTGCTGCTTCAGCAGCGCGGTGCCTCAGCAGCATGCTGCTTCAGCGGCGCGGCAGCAGGCCGGTGTTGAAGGTCAGCTTCGGGGCGGCGTTGGCCACCAGGGAGCGGGCCTGCTCGGGCCACCAGCCGCCCGCGATCGGGTCGACCGAGCCGTACTCGGGGTCGGCCGGGCCGGCGGTGCCGCGGGTGCAGCTGCCGTCGGACTCGCCGGGGACCTTGATCCACAGGAAGGCGTCCAGCAGCGGCTGGCCGGTGTTGGCGGTCGGGCGGGTGCCCAGGCCGCGGGCCGGCGGGTTGCACCAGGTCTGCGGGTCGCCGGTGTACTTGCCGGGCTCCGGCGTCCACGGGCCCTGGCCGTTGCGGCTGCTGTCGATCACGAAGTGGGGGAGCTTGGCGTCGGCCGGGACGCGCTCGGCGTACCAGGCGTCGGCGTCCGCGGCGGGCCAGTACTGGTTGGCGCAGGAGTCGGCGGTGGCGCCCGGCGTGTTCCGCAGGTACCAGACGCACTTGGAGACCAGGGTGCCGTAGCGGGTCAGCGACTCGTCCGTCTGGTAGTTCGACACGTTCAGGAAGAAGCCCTGCGCGTCGGCGACGCCGCCGTCGATCAGCAGCTGCGCCTGGGTGCCGACGTTCTGCCAGCTGCTGTGCCCGGAGTCCAGGTAGACGATCGCGCCGGGCTGCTGCTCCAGGCGGCGGACGGCGGCGGAGATCTCGGCGAGGCGGTCCTGCTGCTGGGCGGCGGTGCCGCCGCAGAACGCGGGCGACAGGGCGAGGCCGTCCGGCTCCAGGATGACCACGGTCTTGTGGTTGCCGATGCCGCGGGCCAGCGCGTCGATCCAGGCCGCGTACTCGGTGCTGTTGGACGCGCCGCCCGCCGAGTACTGCGAGCAGTCCCGGCCCGGCACGTTGTAGGCGACGGTGACCGGCACCTGCTTGGCGCGGGCGGCCTTCGCCTGCAGCGCGGCCATCGCGTCGGTGGTCTCCTGCGGGGTGGCCGTCCCGTTGAACCACTGCGCGATCGGCCAGGACGCCAACTGGGCCATCGCCAGGGCGCCATGGAGGTCGTGGGCCTTGAGGTCGGTCAGCGCCTGCTGGGCGGCCTTGCCCGCCGGGTCGACGTAGAACCGGGTGTCCGGCGCGAGGGTCCGTGCCCCGGACGCGGCGGGCTTGGCGGGCGCGGCCTGGGCCGGGGCGGTGGCGAGTCCGAGTCCGGACGCGAGCAGCACGGTCAGCGAGAGCGTGGCTCGAACGGGGTGGGGTGGGCGCATGGCAGGTCTTCTCTCCCGGCGGGGATCGTCGGTCGGCGGAGGCGCCCATGCAGCCAGCCCCGTGACCCCTCGTCAAGACCGCCGGGCCCGCCCCCGCCGAACCCGCAGCAGGGACCGTCCGGCCCACCCCTGCCCGGTGAAACTTTCACCCGCAGCCGGTGGGCGTAGGACCCGGTCCTACGCCTGCGGCCCCTTACCCGGGCGGCCCGCCCGCGCCTACCGTCCTGCCATGGACGCCACCACGGACGCCACCACGGACGCCGGCCCGGACGCTGCCCGGAACACCGCCGGGCCGCTCGACGAGGCCCTGCGACGCCTGCACGCCTGCGGCCCCGAACGGCTCGGGCGGCTCACCAACCACGCGCCGATGGCGGTCGAGTCGCTGGCCGCCCGGGGGCGGGCGGACGCCGTGCACCGCTGGCTCGACCGGTACGCGGACCGGCTGGAGGAGTTCCCCGCCCGGTTCGCGCCGATCACCACCGCCGACGACCGGCGGCAGGCGCTGGGCGACCCGCGCCGGGTCGCCGACTGGATCGACCACTTCGGGCGGGAGCTCGCCGAGCGGCCGTGGCGCGAGGTGCTCGCCCACTGGTGGCCCGTGCTGCTGCCCGGCCTGTACGGCGGCTCGACGCACCCCGTGATCCGGGTCGGCCACGCCGTCCGCGCCCTGACCGCCGGACCGGCCACCGGGCCCCGGCTGGCCGAACTCGCCCACGGCCTGGGCTACTGGGCCGCCCGCCACCGCCCGCTCGCCGTCCCCCCGGCCCCGCCGGACACCGGGGGCGCCCGGGACACCGAGGACACCCGGGACACCCGGGACACCGGGGGTGCCGCCGCCGCGCTCGACGCGGTGGTGCCGATCACCGACCGGACGGGCGGCTTCCCGCAGCGGCTGGAGCGGGTCACCGCGCTGCCCGCCTGGGCGGTCACCGCCACCACCGATCCGGACGAGGCGCGGCGGCTGCTGACCGGGCTCGTCCGGGCCGCGACCCACCGGTACGCGACCCACGGCCACGGCGAGCCGACCATGCTGGTCCACGCGGCCACCGCGCCCAACGCCGTGCTGCGCGTGCTGCCCGCCCTCCCCCGCCCGCTGTGGGCGCCGAGCCTGCGGGCCGCCTGGACGGCGTCCGCGGCGGTCACCGCGATGTACGCGCCGGACGGCCCGCGCCCCGTCCGCGCCCCGTCCGGGGTCCGTGCCCCGTCCGGGGTCCGCACCCCCGAGGAGGTGCTCGAACTGGCGCTGGCCCACGGCGACGAGCACGTGGTCAAACTGACCGACACCGCGCTGGACGTCGGCGACCCGCCCGCGCTGGCCGCCGCGCTGCACGCGGTCGCGCTGAGCGAGCCGCTGGGGTGAGCCGGTCCGGTACGGTCGGCGGTGGGGCCCGGTCCGGGGCCCGCCTGTCGTCGGGCGGAGGAGAGATGACGGACTTCCCGGTCCTCGGGATCCCCGGCTGGAGCGGGCAGCGGGGCCTGGCCGTCGTCGGCGGCACCAGCAGCGGCCACAGCGGCGACGACAGCGACGACGACAGCGACGCCAGCGTCGGCGGGAGCCCCTGCGACGGCGGCGGACCGCGCGTGGTCGACTCGGTGGTCCACTCCTACCTGACCGCCGGGCGGCGCTCCGCCCCGCTGCTGGTGTTCGCCCAGTCCACCGCGCGGGAGCAGAGCGGGGCCGCGCTGCGCAACCTGCTGGGCCACCGCGGGCGCCCGGAGCACGCCGGGCTGCTCGGGCCGGCCGACCTGGAGGAGACCACGGTCACCGTCACCGGGGTGCCCAGGCCCGGCGTCCGCCACCACTGGGCGGACCGGCGGGTGGCCCTGCTGGTCTTCGACTGGGAGCACACCCACGTCTGCCTGGCCTCCTGGGAGCAGCCGCTGGACGACGTCCTCCTCGCCGCCCTGGGACCGCTCCGCCCCCTCCCCTGACCGCGGCCCCGACCGGGGCCGTGGCGCCGTGGCGGAGAGCCGGGCCGGCGGCCGCCCTACGCGTCCCGTTCCGCGGTGAGGCGTCGGAGCAGGTCGAGCAGGGTGGCGCGGTCCGCGGCGGGCAGGGCGGAGAAGCAGTCGGCGAGCACCCGGTCGGCGACCTTGTGGCCGGCCGCCAGGACCTGCTCGCCGGAGGTGGTGAGGTGGTGCTCGATCCGCCGGCCGTGTCCAGGTCGGCGTTCGACCAGGCCCTGTGCCGCGAGGCGGCCGACGAGCGTCCCGAACGCCTGCTCGGTCTGGAACGTCGCCGCGGCCAACTCGCGGGCCGACGAGCCGGGTGAGCGGCCGATCGCGCGCAGGGCGTCCCACTGGGCCAGGGTGGTGCCGACGGCCGAGAGCGCGCCGTCGAGCGCCCGGTGCTGTCGGTACTGGGCCTGCTTGACCGCTCTGCCGAGTTCTTGCAGCTCACCATGCATGGGGTGAGTCTACCCGATGACTAAGCTAGCTTATCTAAAGATATTTAGTTACTGTGGTGGGCATGCCTGAAGACACCTCGTCCGCGCTCGCCGACCTGCCCCTCACCATGTCCGAGGCCGGGACCGGCCGACCGGTCCTCGTCCTGCACGGCGGCGGGGGCCCCGCCACCGTCGCCGGCCTCGCCCGGCACCTCTCCCGCACCGCCCGCACCCTCACGCCCGTGCACCCCGGCTGGGACGGCACGCCCCGGCCCGCCCGGCTCACCGGCATCGCCGACCTCGCCCTCGCCTACCTGCACGTCCTGCGCGAACGCCGGCTGCGCGACGTCCTCGTCGTCGGCTCCTCGCTCGGGGGCTGGATAGCCGCCGAGATGGCCTCGCGCGACAGCACGGGAAGCATCACCGGCCTCGTCCTGATCGACGCCGTCGGCGTGGAGGTCGCCACGGAACCGATCGCCGACTTCTTCGCCCTCGACGCCCGCGGCCTCGCGGAGCACTCCTGGCACGACCCGGACCGCCACTACGTCGACCCGGCCGAGCTCCCGGCCGGAGAACTCGCGCGCAGGCAGGCCAACGCGGTCACCATGCGCCTCTACGCCGGCGACCCCTACATGCACGACCCCGGGCTGCTGGCCCGGCTCGGGCGCATCCGGGTGCCCGCCCTCCTGCTCTGGGGCGAGAGCGACCGCATCGTCACCCCCGCCTACGGCGCGGCCTACGCCGACGCCTTCGGCAACGGCCGGTTCGAGGTCGTCCCCGGGGCCGGCCACCTCCCGCAGATCGAACAACCGGAGGCCACCTTCGCCCTGGTCGACGCCCACCTGCACCGAACGGGCAGCCCGTCCGGTCACCGGTGAACGGCTCCCGGCGGCCGGGCGAACCTGGCCCGCTCCGCCGCCCTGGCCCCGCCGGCCCGCCTCACCGACCCCGCCGGGATCACCACCGGGATCACCGCCGGGATCACCGCCGAGGCCGAACGCCTGCTGGCCGGCCCCTGGCCCCCGCGCGCAGGCCGACGCACCGCACCGAGCGCCCCGGCGCCCCGGCGCCCCGGCGTCCCGGCGTCCCGGCGTCCCGGCGTCCCGGCGCGGGGTCGTCCGGAGCGCCGGGCCCGACGCGTCAGGCGTGCAGCGAGGCGAGCGTGACGATCGTGATGTCGGAGGGCGCGCCGACCCGGACCGGCGGGCCCCAGGCGCCCGCGCCTCGGGTGACGTAGAGCTGGGTGTCGCCGTAGCGCTCCAGGCCCGCGACGGTGGGGTTGGCCAGCTCGGCGAGGTAGTTGCCGGGCCAGAGCTGGCCGCCGTGGGTGTGGCCGGAGAGCTGGAGGTCGACGCCGTGGCGCACGCTGTCGTGGATGGTGACCGGCTGGTGGGCCATCAGGACGGCGGCGCGGGTCCGGTCGCGGTCGTCCAGCGCCCGCGCGTAGTCGGGGCCCTGTCCCTGCGCGGTGCCGGCGATGTCGTTGACCCCGGCCAGGTCGAACCAGGGCAGTTCGACCCGCGCGTTCTCCAGCGGGTGGACGCCCAGCTCCCGGACGAACTCGACCCAGGGCGCGGCGCCGGAGAAGTATTCGTGGTTGCCGGTGACGAAGTACGCCCCGTCCTTGGCCCGCAGGTCGGCCAGCGGGCGGGCGGCCGGGCCGAGTTCGGGGACGGTGCCGTCGACCAGGTCGCCGACCACGGCGATCAGGTCGGGCCGGGCGGCGTTGATGGTGTCGACGATCCGCCGGGTGTGCGCCTTGCCGAGGATCGGCCCGAGGTGGATGTCACTGACCACCGCGATCCGGTAGCCGTGCGCGGCGCGCGGGAGTTTGGCCAGCGGCACTGTCACCTGCTTGAGCCGCGGTCCGCGCATCACCCCGTACATGCCGTTGCCGACCACCCCGACGGCCACCGCGGCCGCGCTCCCGGCCACCAGCCGGGAGACGAACAGGCGCCGGGACGCGTCGGCCGCGGGCTCCGCGGGTTCGGCAGGGGCTGCGGGTTCGGCGGGCTCGGCAGGGGCTGCGGGCGCTGCGGGTTCGGCGGGGGCGGTGACCGGCTCGGCGGGCGCGGTGACCGGCCCGGGGGCGGTCGGCGCGGGCGCCGGTGCGGAGGTCCGGAGCCGGTGCGGGCGGTGGAGGCGGAGCAGCAGGGGGCGCAGGGCCTCGCCGACCAGCAGGGCGATCAGGAGGTAGATGCTGACGGCCATCCAGAGGTAGCCGGGCCAGGCGAACCAGCGTTCCACGGCGAGCGGGAAGGCCCGTCCGCCGATCGGGGCGAGCACCATCAGCACGGGCAGCAGGACCGCCAGGACGGTGCCGGTGCGCCGGTACCAGCCGCCGGGCCTGGAGACGTCGCGGACCGTGCGCCGCCACAGGTACCAGTGCGCCACCCCGAGCAGCCCGAGGGCCGCCACCGCCATCACCGCGATCATCATGGGGTCAGTATCCGCACCGGCCGCGGGGCGCCGGGCGGCGGGTCGGCGGGCGGTGGACGGTGGGTGTCCGGGCGGCTGCGGTGGGTGCCGGACCGCTTCCGGTTCCCGGTCACCCCCTGTGAGCCCGAGCACATCGGGGTGGTGGTCTACTGCCCCGGATAGTCGGTGTGCGGCCGATCGTGGGCGCGGGCCCGGCGGGTGGCCGCCGGGCGTGTCGCCGGGGTGGCGAACGTGCAGGTCAGCGACGTGCGGGTGACGGGCCGGGCGGTGGCGGGTTTGTTCGTCCGACGGGGCGGGTAAGCCCGGCTTTCACCCCCCTCCCCGCCGGGCCGGCTACTACGGTGCGTAGTTTCAGGGGCCATTGTTCGGCTCTCCGGCGTCTGCCAAGAATGTCCCGTCCGCCAGGCGGCCCGGCCGATCCGGCCCCGGAGCCCCTGCCACCGCGTGCGCTTGGTACGCCCCGGTCCGGCGGCCACCGTGTCCGTCCGGCCGCCCGGCCCCGCGCGAGGAGAGGTCTCCATGCACCACCGCAGGACCCTGACCCTTTCGGAGAAGCTCCACCGCCACCGGAACGCCCTGGTGGCGGGCATCGCCACGTTCGCCGTCGCCGGCACCGCCACCCTGGCGATCGCGCTGCCGCAGGACGCGGCGCCGGCCGCCGCCGTCGCGGACCCGCACCCGGCCGCCGGGCCGCAGCAGGCCGCGGACACCTCCGCCTCGCGCTCCGCCACCTCGGCTTCCGCCGCCACCTCCGCCTCCGCCTCCGCCGCTGCCGCCGCCTCGGCATCCGCGCAGGCCCAGGCGGAGGCCG
>NZ_JBHUWH010000113.1:0-19116 GCF_042670125.1 Kitasatospora sp. NPDC057198
CCGATGACGCTGTCCGGGTCGTTCCGCCAGTGGACGGCGCTCTTGACTCACCCCTTGGGTGGTCCGGAGCGAGGTGGTGGGGGAGGGACGGCCGACCCACGCGGAGGGAGGGGACGGCCGGGCACGCGGGCATCGGGCGCAGTGACGGGGGGTGGGGGCGGGGGTGCGTGCCGGGGAGTGCGGAGGGGGGTTCGTTGCGGAGCGAGGTGGTGGGGGAGGGACGGCCGACCTGGAGGAGGGGTGGGGGCGGTCGGCCCCGCCGGGAAGCGGGGGAGAGACGGGGCCGACCGGGATCAGGGGGTGGTGGGGGCAGCGGGGGCGGCGGGGCGGGGTGCGTCGGCCAGCAGGGCGTCCGAGCGGCGGACGTCCTCGCGGGCGGCGGCGAGCAGTTCGCCGACGGTGCCGAACTTCTCGGTGTCGCGCAGCCGGGCGACGAACCACAGCTCGACGCGTTCGCCGTACAGGTCGTCCGAGGTGTCGTGGCAGTGCACCTCGACGTGCACCTCGGTGGAGTCGCCGAACGTCGGATTGGTGCCGACGCTGACGGTGGCCCGGTGCACGCCCCCGGTCGCCGGGCGGGTCAGCCAGCCGCTGTAGATCGCGGGCGGCGGGACGGCCGTGCCGGGTGCGGGGGAGAGGTTGGCGGTGGGGAAGCCGAGGCCCTTCCCCCGGCCGGCGCCGTGAACGACCGTGCCGACCAGGGGAGTTGCGTCCGGATCCGCCGACCGGAACTCAGGCATGGGGGCTGAGCTCGCGGAACTGGCTGGTGTGGAAGACCAGCGGCTCCACGCCCGGGAACAGCTCCGCGGAGCGCAGTTCCAGCAGGACGATCTCGTGGTCCCCGCCGTCGTACACCGGGCCGACCCGGGCGGTCAGCCACAGCGCGGCGTCGTGGATCAGCACCGCGCCGTCGGCGGTGGCCTGCCAGGGCGTGCCGTCGAACCGGTCGCCCGCCCGGGAGGCGAGCTTGCGGCACAGCGCGCCCTGGCCGTGGCTGAGCACGCTCAGGCCGAGCACCGGGGCCTCGGCGAGCCGGGGCCAGGTGGTGGAGGTGCGGGCGACGCTGACCGCGACCATCGGCGGCTCCAGCGAGATCGACACGAAGGAGCTGGCGGCGAACCCGACCGGTTCGCCGTCGCGCAGCGCGCCGATCGCGACCACGCCGGTGGGGTAGGCCCCGAACGCCTGCCGCAGCGCGTCCGCGTCCAGGGCCGAGGGGTGGTGAACGGTGGTGGCCATGGCCGGTGCCGTCCTCTCGTGGTGCCGAAGGTGGTACGAAGGTGCAGGTCAGTGGCGGTGCCGCGCGGCCGGGTGCTCGGCGGGCAGCGCCCGGTCGCCGGAGCCGGTGAGGCGCTCGCGCAGCGACTCGCCGTCCGCGTACTCGCCGCGGAACACGCCGCGCCCGCGCAGGATCGGCAGCACCGACTCGACGAACTCGACGGTGGAGGCGGGCTGCACGGTCGGCGAGAGCAGGAAGCCGTCCAGGTCGGCGCCCTCGGCGAGGGCGCAGATCTCGTCGGCGATCTCCTCGGCGGTGCCGACCACCGGGCGGGCGCCCACGCCGTGGGTGTGCCAGTCGGCGAGCACGTCGCCGACGGTCCTGCCGGCGAACCGGGCGACCTGGGTCTGCGACATCTCGGTGGACAGCTCGGTCATCGGGGTGTCCGGCGCGTACGAGGACAGGTCCAGGCCGGTGAACATGGCGTACGAGGCGACGGTGACCTCGGGGCGCTGCGCGTCCAGGATCCGCTGCCAGCGGCGCTCGGCGTCCGAGGTGGTGGCGCCGACCACGCAGGAGAACGCCGACATCACCTTGACCTGGTCGGCCCCGCGCCCGGCGTTCACGGCCTCCGCGCGGATCGCCTTCGTGTGGCCGGCCAGCTGCTCGACGCTGCCGCTGCCGACGAACATGCACTCGCCGTGCCGCCCGCCGACCCGGCGGCCGGCCGGGGAGGCGCCGGCCTGGAACAGCACCGGGGTGCCCTGCGGGGAGCGGGCGGTGTTGCCGTAGCCGTGCGAGCGGAAGTACGGGCCCTCGTGCTCGACCAGGTGCACCTTCGCCGGGTCGGCGAACCGGCCGGCCTTGTCCTTCTCCAGCGCGTCCGGCTCCCAGGCGCCCTCCCAGTACTTGTAGACCAGGTCGAGGAAGTCCTCGGCCATCGCGTACCGGTCGTCGTGCGCGACCATGTCCATCCCGAACGCCTTGACGGCGGTGTCGGCGGTGCCGGTGGTGACCACGTTCCAGCCGAGGCGGCCGCCGGAGAGCTGGTCCAGGGTGGCGAGGCGGCGGGCGAACGCGTACGGCGGCTCGACCAGCACCGAACCGGTCACCACCAGGCCCAGGTCGGTGGTGGAGGCCAGCAGCGCCGAGGCGATCACGAACGGGTCCAGCCGGGGCAGGTCGAGGGTCTCCTCGGTGGCGATCGGCGGGCGCACCCCGGCGATCTCCGACCAGCCCCAGGCGTCGGCCAGGAACAGGAAGTCCAGCTTGGCGTCCTCGCACAGCCGGGCCACCTCCTGCCAGTAGCCGAGGGTGTCGAACAGGTGGCGGCGGCTGTCGGGGTGGCGCCAGGTGGCGGTGCCGCTGGCGTTGGTCTGGGCGTTCTCGAACAGGCCGAGCTTGAGGCTGCGCATGGGTGTTCTCCGTTGAACAGGGTGGTACGGGGGAGCCGTCGAACGGGCCGGAGTCGGGCCGGGGTGGGAGCCGTCGGACGGTCGGGGGACGGGGCTGCCGGCCGGTCGGGGGGACAGCCGGGGGACGGGGTCGGGGGACGGGGCCGTCGGACGGTCGGGGGACGGGTGAGCCGTCGGACGGTCAGGGCACGGGGTCGAGCTGGGCCGCGCGGGGCATCGAGGACTGGGCGCCGAGCCCGGTGACGGCCAGCGAGGCCGCCCGGACGGCGCGGGCCGCCGCGGCGGGCAGGTCGGCGCCGCGGGCGAGCGCGTCGGCGAGGGCGCCGCAGAAGGTGTCGCCGGCGCCGACGGTGTCGACGGCCTCCACCACCGGGGCGGCCAGGTGGACGGCCGGGCGGCCCGGCTGCTTGATCAGCGCCCCGTCCGCGCCGAGCGTGACCACCACGGCCCCGCACGGCAGGTCGGCGCGCTCCAGCAGTTCGCGGGCGGCGGCCGGGCCGGCCACCGGAGCGGTGCCGAGCAGCGCGGCCAGCTCGCCCAGGTTGGGCACCAGGACGTCGACGGCGGCCAGCACCTCGGGGTCGACCGGCCGGGCCGGGGCCGGGTTGAGGACGACGGTGCCGCCCTGCTCCCGGGCCCGCAGCACCGCGGCCGCCACCACCTCGGCGGCCACCTCGTGCTGCACCAGCACCACCTCGCCGGGCGTGCGGGCCAGCCACTGCGGCAGGTCCTCGACCGAGAGGACGGCGTTGGCACCGGGGTTGACCACGATGGTGTTCTCGCCCGCCCGGTCGACCACCACCGAGGCGATCCCGGTGCTCGCGTCCGGCGCGGTCAGCACTGCGTCGAGGTCGACGCCCTCGGCGGCCAGCACCCGCCGGATCGGCTCGCCGTCCGCCCCGACCCGGGCCACCAGGCGCACCCGCGAACCGAGCCGGGCGGCCGCGACGGCCTGGTTGGCGCCCTTGCCGCCGACGCCCTCGACGAAGCCCCGGGCGAGCACGGTCTCGCCGGGCCGCGGCAGGTCCTCGACGGTCAGGACGAGGTCGCGGTTGACCGAACCGACGACGGTGATGGACGGCATCCGGCACTCCTCGAGAGCCTTGGGAGATCGATCTCCCACACTCTGGACCAGCACCCACGAAGCGTCAAGTACCCTCGTGCTGCGCATTGCGCCAGCTCAGACCCGCCCGGGGGCCGACGGCCGGAACGAGACCCGGCCGACACCGCCCCGAGACCGGGAACGCGCCGCGCAGCCTGCGAACCGTCGCCGAGCCCGCCGTCCAGACCGCCACCGAGACCGCCACCAGACCGCTCCGACCGGGGAGGACCCCACGTGACAGCGCCCCGACTCCTCGACGTGGCCGCCGCCGCCGGCGTCTCCCGGGCCACCGCCTCCCGCGTCCTGGCCGGCACCCCGCGCAACGTCGACCCCGACCTGGCCCGCCGCGTCGAGGAGGCCGCCCAGCGCCTCGGCTACCGCACCAACCACTCCGCGCGGGCCCTGCGCACCGGCACCACCGGCACCGTCGGCGTGGTCGTCCCCTCGCTCGCCAACCCGTACTTCGTCCAGCTCGCCGACGCCCTCGCCCAGCAGGTCCGGGCCGCCGGCGGCCAACTCGTGGTCTCCGACGCGGCCAACTCGCCCGCCATCGAGGCCGAGCAGATCGAGACCCTGCTGAGCGGACGGGTGGACGGGCTGCTGGTCGTCCCGGTCTCCGCCGCCGCCTCCGGAGCCGCCGTCCGGGCCGCCGCCGGGCGCGCCCCCGTCGTGCTGTTCGACCGCTGGGCGCACGACTCCGGCACCGTCGCCGTCACCCTCGACAACGCCGCCGCGATGCGCCTGCTCCTCGACCACCTGGAGGGCCTCGGCCGCCACCGGATCGCCCTGGTCGCCGCCGACCAGGCGTCCTCCTCCGGCGCCGAACGCCTCGCCGCGTTCACCGCCGCCCGCGGCACCGGGGCCACCACCGTCCTGCTGCCCAGCTTCACCACCGACGCCGGCCGCACCGCCGGCCGCCGGATCGCCGAACGCCGCGCCGAGGTCGACGCCGTCGTCTGCGGCGCGGACGTCCTCGCCGTCGGCCTGGTCAGCACCCTGCAGCGCGCGGCGGTCTCCGTCCCCGGCGAGATCGCCGTCACCGGCTTCGACGACACCGAACTGCTCGAACTCCTCGACCCCCCGATCACCTCCATCCGCCACCCGCTCACCGACATGGCCGAACGCGCCCTCGCCCTGCTCCAGGGGCCGTCAGGCGACCGGGGCGAGGAGGTCGAGCGCTTCGCGCCGCAGCTGGTGGTCCGGGCTTCCACGGATGCGGGTGTGGGTTTCTGACGGGGGTGATGGGGGTGGGGCCGGGTGCGTTCTCGCCCTGTACCGGGGGTCGGCCGCCGATCGGGGTGAGGTGGTGGAGCGTTTCGTGCCGCAGTTGGTGGTCCGGGCTTCCACGGATGCGGGTGTGGGTTCCTGAAGCTCGTCGTCCGCGGCTCCACCGACGCGGACGCGATCTCCTGGCCAGGCGCCGGCTCACCAGTGCGGGGCGGGGCTCCACTCCTCGAATCCCTCGCCGTCCCAGGGCGCGGCCGCCGAACCCGCAGGCTTCGCGGGCTCGAAGCGGACCGGCGGCGGCCCTCCGGCGTGGGCGCTCGGGCGGCGGCCGGTGAAGAGCCGGAACAGGTACCGGCCGACCGGGCCGTCGGAGCGCTCCCACTCCTCGGCCGTGCCGTCCGCGCTGTTCGACAGGATCGGCCACCGGTCCGGGTCGCCCGCGTCGGTCAGCCAGTACGCCTGGAGGTGGCCGTCCTCGCCGTCCGCCCACTGCAGCAGCCCGCCCGGCGCGGGGAAGACCGGGTACGGATCGAGCCGCCCGGGCCACTCGGCCGCCGAGGCCGACAGGTGCTCGGCGTTCCGCGCCAGGTCCAGCAGCGGATCCGGCGCCCCCGGGACGAGCAGCGACAACCCGTTGAACGACCCCGCGCCGAACAGCTCGACCAGCAGTCGGTAGCCGTGCGGCAGCCCCGTCCCCAACCGGGCCTCCACCGCCGCCCAGTCGGTCTCCCGCCGCCGCGCTGTCCGCCACCCGGCCAGTTCCGCCAGCCGCTCGTTCCATGCCTCCGCCAGGTCCATGCCCGCAAGGTACGGTCCGCCGCCGACATGCCCGGCGGGCCCGGCGCGACGACAGCGAACTGACGGTGCGTTGAGAGCGCTGCGCGGCAGGCTCGGCGGCATGACGACGGAACTCCTCGCACCCGCCCCCGACGGCACGTCCGCCAGCGCCCTCGACGACGGGGCCGGACCACCGCTGCTGCTGGTGCACGGCAGCGGCGGCGGGCCCGAGGCGTGGGACGGTGTCCTGCCCGGACCGTCCGGGTCCGCCGCCGGCGCTACCTGCCGGGGCCGGCGCCCACCCATCCCGTGGCGACCGAGGCGGCCGACGTCCTGGCGATCGCCGCGCTGCTCGACCGGCCCCCGCTGCTGGTCGGGCACTCCTCGGGGGCGACCGTCGCGTTGGAGGCCGCCGCGGCCCGGCCGACGGCCTTCGCCGGGCTGGTGCTGTACGAGCCGCCGCTGCCGGTGGACGGGCCGGTCGGCGGCGAGGCGTCCGGGCGGGCCCGGACCGCGCTGGCGGCCGGCGACCGGGCCGGGGCGATGCGGATCCACCTGGGCGAGAACGCCGGGATGCCGCCCGTGCTGCTCGACCTCCTGTTCGCCGACCCGGCGGAGCGCGAACTGCTGGCCGCCGGCGCGGACGCCCAGTTCGCCGACCTCGACGCCATCGACGCCCTCGGCCCCGGCACCGACCGCTACCGCCACCTCACCCTGCCCACCACCCTGCTGGAGGGCGCCGACAGCCCCCGCCACCTCCGGCACACCCTCGCGGCCCTCGCCGCAACGCTCCCCGGAGCCCACCCGGTCGTCCTCCCCGGCCAGGACCACACCGCCCACGTCACCGGCCCCCGCCTGCTCGCCACCGAGATCCGCGCCGCCGCGCAGCGGGCGTTCGCCCAACGTGGTGTCAACTCGTCGGAGCAGCAAGCAGGTTAGGTGGACCGCTGGTGCGTTTTCCGGCCAGACCCCAGCGTCCGCGTCACCGCTTTCGCCCGCTCGCGTCCGTCCGCCCGGTCGGGCGTCAACTCGCCTTCACCGCAGGGGAGTCGGTTCACACCACCGACGGGCGGCGCGGGTCCAGCGGGTCGATCGCGTGCTCGTCGAAGAGCTGCTCCAGCGCCTCGTGGCCGTGCGTGCGCCGGTAGGCCGCTTCGGCGGCGGTGATCGGGAGCAGCCACAGCACCCGGACGTGTCCGCCGTCCGGCAGCGGGCAGTGTTCCAGTTCCGGGCCGTGCAGGTAGGGCAGGCTGACCAGCAGGTGGTCGCAGGCGGAGCCGGGGAGCCAGGGTTCGCCGATCGGCAGGCCGTGCTCCACGTCCAGCCGGTGGGTGGCGTGGTAGGAGGCCACCATGCCGAGCAGTTCGGCGAAGCGCGGGTCGTCCGCCGTTCCGCACAGTACGAACTCCACCGCTCCGCACCCGGCCGTCAGGTACGACCACCCTCCGCCGCGCGGCCCCGGCCCGGCGGTGAGGATCTGGAGTCCGGAGCCCGGTCCGAGAGCAGCGGAGCGGACGGGGTGGCCGGTGAAGAAGGCGCGGACGTGCGATTCCACGGCCGCGGCGGAGGTGCTGTCGTCCATGCCGGTGATGCTCGCACGCGGCCGGGCCGGGGCCCCGCCCGGGTGCGCGTCAGTCGGCGTGCTCCGCGAACAGCCGGTTGACGCGGGCGCGGAGTCGGAGCCAGCTGGGGTCGTCGGGGGAGGCGTCGGTGACCTCGGCCAGTTTCTCCCGGTCCCAGTCGTGATCGCCGTCGGTGAAGTCCAGGTGGTCGTCGAGGTCGCCGTCGGCGGGGACGTCCCGGGTGCCAGCCAGGAACGCCGCCGCGTCCTCGCCCGCCGTGGCGGCCAGGTCCAGGTCCCGGTCCAGGGCCCGGTCCGGGGCCGGGGTCGCGTCCTCGCCCCCGGTGGGCACCGTCAGCAGGGTCAGGCTGCCGTCCTTCCTGGCCACCAGCAGTTCGCCGGCGGCGGTCGCGGTCAGTGCGGTGACCGCCGCGTCGCCCGGGTCCCCGTGTTCGACGGCTTCCCGGGCCGCCAGATCCAGGGCGATCAGGGTGCCGCCGGGGGTGCCGATCCACAGCACGCCGGGCTGCGGGCCGAAGGCGAGGTCGTGCCGCGCCCACTCCTCGTTCCGGGCCCCCTCCTCGTTCCGCGGCCACTCCTCGTTCCGGGTGAGGACGGTGTGCAGGACCTTGCGCAGCGAGGGGAAGGCGAAGACGTCCAGCGTTTCGAGGTAGGCGTTGCCGCGGAGGGCGAGGTAGCGCCCGTCGGGGCTGAACAGCGGGGTGCCGTAGCCGTCGACCTCCAGGACCAGGGCCCGCTGCTGCTGCCGCATCGCCCCGCCCTTGCCGCCGGGGCGGGCGAACACGCAGAAGGTGGCGCTCTGGTCGCTGACCAGGGTGGCGACCACCTCGCCGGAGGGGTGTGCGCCGACGCCGGTGTCCCACCAGCGGGCGGGGGTGGTGGCGCCGGTGGTGGGGTCGAGGACCGCCGAGGTGTCGTGGCCGCCGGGGGCCGCGACCCACAGGGCGCGGCCGTCGGGGCTGTAGGCGAGCGCCTCGCAGCCTTCGGGGGCGGGCAGCGGCTCGGCCCGGCCGTCGGGGGTCCAGTGCCGCAGCAGGTCCTCGTCGACGACGGTCAGCAGGGGCTCGTGCGGGTGCCAGGCGACCGGGGGCAGCCAGTAGTCGCCCCAGCTGCTGGTGAAGATCGCGACGTCGAAGGAGGCGAGTTCGCGCAGCCGCCCGCCGGAGCAGTCCCAGATCCGGACGCGCGAGCGGTCGGCCTCCTCGTCGGTGCTGATCCCGGCGGCCAGTGGAAGGCGGGGGTGGCAGGCCAGCAGTTCCACCGGGAGGCCGTCCCCGGTCAACAGGTGCGCCGCTGTGGCGAGATCGGTCATGGCCCGCACCCTAGTGCCGCGTCAGGCGACCTCCACCCGTCGCGACGCCCGGCACGCCCTCTTGCCGCACCGGCCGAAAACCCGAGTACATCCAGTGCGAGGGCTTCCGGTCGGCACGCCGACAGCACGCACCGAGGGGGCACCTCCCAGCCCCCCTCGGGGCTGGGGGAGCCGCTCCTTCACGGCGAAGGTTGCCTGACGCGGCACTGGAGAGGTGGGTACGACAGCATTCGGACCGGCCGCATCCTTGCATGATTTTGCTAGCCTGCGTATATTCATGCTGGGCTTCAGGAGGGAATGCCATGGTATTGCGAGTAGCCGTCGCCGGAGCGAGCGGATACGCGGGCGGCGAGGTGCTGCGACTGCTGCTGGCCCACCCGGAGGTGGAGATCGGCGCGCTGACCGGCGCCTCCAACGCGGGCCAGCGCTTCGGCGCGCTGCAGCCGCACCTGATCGGCCTGGCCGACCGGGTGCTGGAGCCGACCAACCCGCAGACGCTGGCGGGGCACGACATCGTCTTCCTCGGCCTGCCGCACGGCCAGTCCGCCGAGGTCGCCGCCCAGCTCGGCGAGGACGTCCTGGTGGTCGACCTGGGCGCCGACCACCGGCTCACCTCGTCCGCCGACTGGGAGCAGTTCTACGGCTCCCCGCACGCGGGGACGTGGCCCTACGGCCTGCCCGAACTGCCCGGCCACCGCGAGGCGCTGCGCGGCAGCAGGCGGATCGCCGTGCCCGGCTGCTACCCGACCGCCGTCACGCTCGCCATGTACCCGATGTACGCCGCGGGCCTGGCCGAGCCGGAGGCGGTGATCACCGCCGCGTCCGGCACCTCCGGCGCGGGCAAGGCCGCCAAGGCGCACCTGCTGGGCAGCGAGGTGATGGGCTCGATGAGCCCGTACGGCGTCGGCGGCGGCCACCGGCACACCCCGGAGATGGCGCAGAACCTGACCCCGCTCGCGGGCGAGCCGGTCACCGTCTCCTTCACGCCCACCCTGGCGCCGATGCCGCGCGGCATCCTGGCCACCTGCTCGGCCAAGGCGAAGCCGGGCACCACCGGCGCCGAGCTGCGCGCCGCGTACGAGAAGGCGTACGGCGACGAGCCGTTCGTCCACCTGCTGCCCGAGGGGCAGTGGCCGCACACCTCGTCCGTGTACGGCTCGAACGCGGCCGTGCTGCAGGTCGTGCTGGACGAGCACGCCGGGCGGATCATCGCGATCAGCGCGATCGACAACCTGGTGAAGGGCACCGCGGGCGGCGCGGTGCAGAGCATGAACATCGCCCTCGGCCTCCCCGAGGAGCTCGGCCTCCCGCTGAACGGAGTCGCACCGTGACCACCTCCCAGAGCCGGAACGTCGGCGTCACCGCGGCCAAGGGCTTCCGCGCGGCGGGCGTCACCGCGGGCATCAAGGCGTCCGGCAACCCGGACCTCGCGCTGGTCGTCAACGACGGCCCGCGGCACGCCGCGGCCGGCGTGTTCACCTCCAACCGGGTGCACGCCGCGCCGGTGAAGTGGTCGCGCCAGGTGCTGAACGACGGCGAACTGGCCGCCGTCGTCCTCAACTCCGGCGGCGCCAACGCCTGCACCGGCCCCGAGGGCTTCCAGGACACCCACGCCACCGCCGAGAAGGTCGCCGCCGAGCTCGGCATCGGCGCCATCGAGGTCGCGGTCTGCTCCACCGGCCTGATCGGCGTCCGGCTGCCGATGGACAAGCTGCTGCCCGGCGTCGAGCTCGCGGTGCAGGCCCTCAGCGACACCGGCGGCGAGAGCGCCGCGATCGCCATCAAGACCACCGACACCGTG
Organism: Kitasatospora sp. NPDC057198; assembly: GCF_042670125.1. Classification (NCBI taxonomy): domain Bacteria; kingdom Bacillati; phylum Actinomycetota; class Actinomycetes; order Kitasatosporales; family Streptomycetaceae; genus Kitasatospora; species Kitasatospora sp. NPDC057198. Next base: position 10,436 of record NZ_JBHUWH010000113.1, read on the forward strand.
CACAAGACCGCCCAGGTCACCGCCCCCGCCGGCTGGACGGTCGGCGGCATGGCCAAGGGCGCGGGCATGCTCGCCCCCGGCCTGGCCACCATGCTGGTCGTGGTCACCACCGACGCCGAGGTCGACTCCGCCGCCCTGGACGCCGCGCTGCGCGCCGCCACCCGCACCACCTTCGACCGGGTCGACTCCGACGGCTGCATGTCCACCAACGACACCGTGCTGCTGCTCGCCTCCGGCGCCTCCGGGACCGCGCCGGAGCAGGCCGAGTTCGCCGAGGCCGTCCGCACCGTCTGCGCCGACCTGGCCCGCCAGCTGATCGGCGACGCCGAGGGCGCCTCCAAGGACATCCGGATCGACGTCGTCAACGCCGCCACCGAGGAGGAGGCCGTCGACGTCGCCCGCACCGTCTCCCGCAGCAACCTGCTCAAGTGCGCCATCCACGGCGAGGACCCCAACTGGGGCCGGGTGCTGTCCGCGATCGGCACCACCTCCGCCGTCTTCGACCCGGACCGGCTGGACGTCGCCATCAACGGCGTCTGGGTCTGTCGCAACGGCGGCGTCGGCGAGGACCGCGAACTGGTCTCGATGAAGGACCGCGAGGTCGTCATCACCGCCGACCTGAAGGCCGGCCAGGCATCGGCCAGCATCTGGACCAACGACCTGACCGCCGAGTACGTGCACGAGAACAGCGCCTACTCCAGCTGACCCGAGGGGGGTCGTCCCACCGCCATGCAGATCGCACCCAAGGGCGAACAGGCCCGCAGCAACGCCGCCCTGCCCAAGGCCCGCACCCTGATCGAGGCGCTGCCCTGGCTGGAGCGCTTCCACGGCAAGACCGTGGTCATCAAGTTCGGCGGCAACGCCATGGTCGACGAGGACCTCAAGGCCGCGTTCGCCCAGGACGTCGTCTTCCTCCGGTTCGCCGGCCTGCACCCCGTCGTCGTGCACGGCGGCGGCCCGCAGATCAGCGCCCAGCTCGACAGGCTGGGCCTGGAGTCCTCGTTCACCGCGGGCCTGCGCGTCACCACCCCCGAGACCATGGACGTGGTCCGGATGGTGCTCGCCGGGCAGGTCCAGCGCGAGCTGGTCGGCCTGCTCAACTCGCACGGCCCGTTCGCCGTCGGAATGACCGGCGAGGACGCCCACACCATGACCGCCGTCAAGCGCTACGCCGTGGTCGACGGCGAGCAGGTCGACATCGGCCTGGTCGGCGACATCGTCAACATCGAGGCCGGCGCCGTGAAGGCGCTGATCTCCGACGGCCGGATCCCGGTGATCTCCTCGATCGCCCGCGGCGCCGACGGCCACGTCTACAACATCAACGCCGACACCGCGGCCTCCGCCATCGCGGCCGCGCTCGGCGCCGAGATGCTGGTGGTGCTCACCGACGTCGAGGGCCTGTACAAGGACTGGCCGAACTCCGACGACGTGATCAGCCAGCTGAACGCCAGCGAGCTGGAGGAGATGCTCCCCACCCTGGCCTCCGGCATGCTCCCCAAGATGGAGGGCTGCCTGCGCGCCGTCCGCTCCGGCGTGGGCACCGCCCGCGTCCTGGACGGCCGCGTCCAGCACAGCCTGCTGCTGGAGATCTTCACCGACGAGGGCATCGGCACCATGGTCGTGCCCGACGACGACAGCACCGTACTGGGGGGCCTGGCATGAGCAGCAACGACGCCGTCATCGCGCGGTACAAGCACAGCCTGATGAACAACTACGGCACCCCGCGGATCCCGCTGGCGCGCGGCGAGGGCGCGCTGCTGTGGGACGCCGACGGCAAGCGGTACCTCGACCTGGTCGGCGGCATCGCGGTCAACGCGCTGGGCACCGCCCACCCCGCCATCGTCGAGGCCGTGACGCAGCAGCTCACCACGCTGGGCCACGTCTCCAACCTGTTCACGGCCGAGCCGACGATCGAGCTCGCCGAGAAGCTGATCGAGCTGGCCGGCCGGCCCGGCAAGGTCTTCTTCTGCAACTCCGGCACCGAGGCCAACGAGGCCGCCTTCAAGATCTCCCGGCTGACCGGCCGCACCCACCTGGTCTCGCTCCAGGGCGCCTTCCACGGCCGGACGATGGGCGCCCTGGCGCTCACCGCCCAGCCCGGCAAGCAGGAGCCGTTCAAGCCGCTGCCCGGCGACGTCAGCTACGTCCCGTTCGGCGACGTGGAGGCCCTGCGCGCCGCCGTCACCACCGACACCGCCGCCGTCTTCCTGGAGCCGATCCAGGGCGAGAACGGCGCGATCCCGCTCCCGGACGGCTACCTGGAGGCCGCCCGCGAGATCACCCGGGCCACCGGCACCCTGCTGGTCCTGGACGAGATCCAGACCGGCACCGGCCGCACCGGCCACTGGTTCGCCCACCAGGCGTACGAGGGCGTCGACCCCGACATCGTCACCCTCGCCAAGGGCCTCGGCGGCGGCCTGCCGATCGGCGCCGTGCTCGCCTTCGGCCCGGCCGCCGACCTGCTCGGCCCCGGCCACCACGGCACCACCTTCGGCGGCAACCCGGTGGTCGCCGCCGCGGGCCTGGCCGTGCTGCGCACCATCGAGGAGCAGGGCCTGCTGGAGCACGCCGCCAAGCTCGGCGAGCGGCTGCGCACCGGCATCGAGGCGATCGGCGACCCGCTGGTCGACCACGTCCGGGGCAAGGGCCTGCTGCTGGGCATCGTGCTGACCGAGCCGGTCGCCGCGCAGGTGCAGGCCGCCGCGCAGGAGGCGGGCTTCCTGGTCAACGCCGCCGTCGCGGACGCCGTCCGGCTGGTCCCGCCGCTGGTCCTCACCGAGGAGCAGGCCGACTCCTTCCTCGCCGCGCTGCCCGCGATCCTCCGGACGGTCCGCGAAGCCGCCCCCGACGCGAACAGCTGAGCGTCCTTCAGGAGAATCATCAGTCATGACCGAACGCCCCGAGCCCACGACCCCCGCCGGCCCCACGCCGCAGGTCCCGCAGACCCGCACCGCGCGCCACCGGCGGATCGTGGACCTGCTGACCCGGCAGCCCGTCCGCTCGCAGAGCCAGCTCGCCAAGCTGCTCGCCGACGACGGGCTGGTGGTCACCCAGGCCACCCTCTCCCGGGACCTGGACGAGCTCGGAGCGGTGAAGATCCGCAACCGGGACGGCGCGCTCATCTACGCCGTCCCGGCCGAGGGCGGGGACCGCACCCCGCGCGCCCCGATGGGCGAGTCCGCCAGCGAGGCCCGGATGGCCCGGCTGGCGGGCGAGCTGATGGTCTCCGCCACCGCCTCCGGCAACCTGGTGGTGCTGCGCACCCCGCCCGGCGCGGCCCAGTTCCTGGCCTCCGCGATCGACACCGCCGAGGTGTTCGAGATCCTCGGCACCATCGCCGGGGACGACACCGTGCTGCTGATCAGCCGCGACGCGGCGGGCGGGCAGGCGCTGGCCGACCACCTGATGCAACTCGCCCAGGCCAAGTCGCAGTAGTTGCCGACCGTTTTAAACGTGCTGTGCCCTACTGGTTTGTGAACTCATACGCGGTGGTGCATACTTATGCCTAACGCCGCATGGAACCTGTGTTTGTGAATGGAGATAGCCGTGACTGAGCGCGTCGTACTCGCCTACTCGGGCGGTCTGGACACGTCCGTCTGCATCGGCTGGATCGCCGAGGAGACCGGCGCCGAGGTCATCGCCGTCGCCGTCGACGTCGGCCAGGGCGGCGAGGACCTGGAGGTCATCCGCCAGCGCGCGCTCGACTGCGGCGCCGTCGAGGCCGAGGTGGCCGACGCCCGCGACGAGTTCGCCGACGAGTACTGCCTGCCGGCCCTCAAGGCCAACGCCCTCTACCAGGGCCAGTACCCGCTGGTCTCCGCGCTCTCCCGCCCGGTGATCGTCAAGCACCTGGTGGCCGCCGCGCAGAAGCACGGCGCCACCACCGTCGCCCACGGCTGCACCGGCAAGGGCAACGACCAGGTCCGCTTCGAGGTCGGCATCCAGTCGCTGGCCCCGAGCCTGAAGTGCATCGCCCCGGTCCGCGACTACGCGATGACCCGCGACAAGGCGATCGCCTTCGCCGAGGCCAAGAACCTCCCGATCGTCACCACCAAGAAGAACCCGTACTCGATCGACCAGAACGTCTTCGGCCGCGCCGTCGAGACCGGCTTCCTCGAGGACATCTGGAACGCCCCGATCGAGGACGTCTACGAGTACACCCAGAACCCGGCCACGGCGCGCGAGGCCGACGAGGTCGTCATCACCTTCGAGGCCGGCGTCCCGGTCGCGATCGACGGCCGCAAGGTCTCCGTGCTCCAGGCCATCGAGGAGCTGAACAAGCGGGCCGGCGCCCAGGGCATCGGCCGCCTCGACATGGTCGAGGACCGCCTGGTCGGCATCAAGTCCCGCGAGATCTACGAGGCCCCCGGCGCGATCGCCCTGATCACCGCCCACCAGGCCCTGGAGAACGTCACCGTCGAGCGCGAACTCGCCCGCTACAAGCGGCAGGTCGAGCAGCGCTGGGCCGAGCTGGTCTACGACGGCCTGTGGTTCTCCCCGCTCAAGCGCGCCCTGGACGGCTTCGTCAACGAGGCCAACCAGCACGTCTCCGGCGAGATCCGGATGGTCCTGCACGGCGGCCGCGCCGTGGTCAACGGCCGCAAGTCGGACCGGTCGCTGTACGACTTCAACCTCGCCACCTACGACACCGGCGACACCTTCGACCAGTCCATGTCCAAGGGCTTCATCGAGATCTTCGGCATGTCCTCGAAGATCGCCGCCCGCCGCGACCTGGCCTGATCACCCCCGTTCCACCCGCCCCGGCCGCACCCCGCGGCCGGGGCATCGCCACAGCACTCGAAGGAGCCCACGCGATGACCGCCGACCAGCCCGCAGACGTCCGCCTCTGGGGCGCGCGCTTCGCCGACGGCCCCTCCGAGGCCCTGGCCAAGCTCTCCGCCTCCGTCCACTTCGACTGGCGGCTCGCCCCCTACGACATCGCCGGCTCCAAGGCCCACGCCCGCGTCCTGCACAAGGCCGGGCTGCTCAGCGACGCCGAACTCGACGGCATGCTCGCCGGGTTGGACCAGCTGCTGGCCGACGTCGAGTCCGGCGCCTTCGTGGGCACCGTCGCCGACGAGGACGTCCACACCGCCCTGGAGCGCGGCCTGCTGGAGCGCCTCGGCGCCGACCTCGGCGGCAAGCTCCGCGCCGGGCGCTCGCGCAACGACCAGATCGCCACCCTGTTCCGGATGTACCTGCGCGACCACGGCAAGGCCATCGGCGCCCTGCTCCTGGACCTCCAGCACGCCCTGGTCGGCCTCGCCGAGGCCCACCCGGACACCGCGATGCCCGGCCGCACCCACCTCCAGCACGCCCAGCCGGTGCTGTTCGCCCACCACGTCCTCGCCCACGTCCAGGCCCTCGGCCGGGACGCCGAGCGGCTGCGCCAGTGGGACACCCGCACCGCCGTCTCCCCGTACGGCTCCGGCGCGCTGGCCGGCTCCTCGCTCGGCCTCGACCCGCAGGCCGTCGCCGCGGACCTCGGCTTCGAGCGCGGCTCGGTGGGCAACTCGATCGACGGCACCGCCTCGCGCGACTTCGTCGCCGAGTTCGCCTTCGTCACCGCGATGATCGGCATCAACCTCTCGCGCATCGCGGAGGAGATCATCATCTGGAACACCAAGGAGTTCGGCTTCATCACGCTGCACGACGCCTTCTCCACCGGGTCGTCGATCATGCCGCAGAAGAAGAACCCCGACATCGCGGAACTCGCCCGCGGCAAGTCCGGCCGCCTGATCGGCAACCTGACCGGCCTGCTCGCCACCCTCAAGGCCCTGCCGCTCGCCTACAACCGCGACCTCCAGGAGGACAAGGAGCCGGTCTTCGACTCCTGTGACACCCTCGAGGTCCTGCTCCCCGCCTTCACCGGCATGGTCGCCACCCTGACCGTCCACCGCGAGCGCCTCGAGGAGCTGGCCCCGGCCGGCTTCTCGCTCGCCACCGACATCGCCGAGTGGCTGGTCAAGCAGGGCGTCCCGTTCCGGGTCGCGCACGAGGTGGCCGGCGCCTGCGTCAAGGTCTGCGAGGCCGAGGGCATCGAGCTCTCCGACCTCACCGACGCCCAGTTCGCCGCGATCTCCCCGCACCTCACCCCCGAGGTCCGCACCGTCCTGTCCGTCCACGGCGCCATCGCCTCCCGCGACGGCCGCGGCGGCACCGCCCCGTCGGCCGTCGCCGTCCAGCTCGCCGAGATCAAGGAGGACCTCGCGGCCCAGCAGTCCTGGCTGGCCTGAGAAGAGCCCCCACTAGGGCTCGGCAGAGCGTGCATTCAGGGGCTCGGGGAACGGCGAGGCCCAGTCTGCTGACGGTTCACTGCCGTTGCGCGCATCGGCTTCTGGTTCTGTTACGGCACGCAGCAGCACGAACACTTCGATGGGCTCCGGCCACCAGCAGCACGGAGCCGCCGTTCCCCGGGCCCCTGTCGGGGCCGATGAGCAGCACGGAGCCGCCGTTCCCCGGGCCCCCACCCGCCTTCCGTCTTACGCTGGATCCATGTCCAAAGCAGCCGCCGCGCTGGCCGAGGGGTTCCGGGGCGAGATCGTGGTGCCCGGGGACGAGGGGTACGACGCGGCGCGGGCGGTGTGGAACGGCGCGGTGGACCGGCGGCCCGAGGTGATCGCCCGGTGCACCGGCGTCGCGGACGTGCTGCAGGCCGTCGCGGTGGCCCGGGAGCACGGCCTGTACGCGGGGGTCCGCGGTGCGGGTCGCGGCCTGGCCGGGCTGGGGACGTGCGACGGCGGTCTGCTGATCGACCTGTCGCGGCTGCGCGGCGTCCGGGTGGATCCGGCCCGCCGGCTCGCGCGGGCGCAGCCGGGGGTGACCTGGGGGGCGTTCGACCACGAGACGCAGGCGTTCGACCTGGCGACGACCGGCGCGCCGTACTCGGGATCGGGGATCGCGGGCGTGACGCTCGGCGGGGGAGTGGGCTGGCTGGCCCGGTCGTACGGGCTGACCTGCGACAACCTGGTGGAGGCGGACGTGGTGACCGCCGACGGGCGGTTGCTGACGGCGAGCGCGGCCGCGCACCCGGAGCTGTTCGCGGGGCTGCGCGGCGGCGGCGGCAACTTCGGGGTGGTGACCTCGTTCACCTACCGGCTGCACCGGGTGGGTCCGCACGTGCTGTGCGGGGCGCTGTACGTGCCGGTGGAGCTGCTGGCGCAGACCCTCGCCGCGGTGCGGGACTTCATGGCGCACGCGCCGGACGGCCTGACGGTGGGGGTGGAGCTGGGGCGGCCGCGGGGCGTGCCGCAGCTGCCGGACCGGACGGTGCTGCGGATCGGCCTGTGCTGGTCCGGCCGGGCCGACCGGGGGCGGGAGGCGGTGGCGCCGCTGCGCGCGCTGCCGGGGGTGCTGGTGGACACGGTGCAGACCCGGCCGTACGCGCTGTGGCAGCGGGCGCTGGACGCCGGCCGGGGGCCGGGCGCGGCCAACTTCGGGCGTTCGGAGTTCCTGTCGGTGCTGGACGGGGCGGCGATCGACCGGCTGGCCGAGCAGGTCGCGGCGATGCCGGGGCCGGGCGCGCAGCTCCAGTTGGCGTTCCTGGGCGGGGCGGTGGCCCGGGTCGGCCCGGAGGACACCGCGTACACGCACCGGACGGCGCCGTACCTGCTGAGCGCGGTGGCGCGGTGGACGCGGGGCCCGGCGGAGCCGCACACGTCCTGGGTGCGGCGGTGCTGGGAGGCGATGCGGCCGTTCTCCTCGGGCGGGGCGTACGTGAACCTGATGGGGGCGGAGGGGCAGGCCCGGGTGGTGGAGGCGTACGGGCTGGCGAAGTACGAGCGGCTGGTGGCGCTGAAGGACAGGTACGACCCGGCGAACCTGTTCCGGGTCAACCAGAACATCCGGCCGTCCGGGTGACGCCGCCGCCCGCGCGGGCGTGACGCTCGCCACGTCGGGCGTCCGGGAGGTTGAGAACGGTTGGCCGCTGGGTAGAGCGGTGGCGAACGTCTCTCTTGACGGTCGCCCGGCTGTCCGGATACTGAGCGTGAGCGCGTCAGTCCCGGCTGTCCGGACCACCGTCCGGCGGGGCGCGTCGCGCTTCTCCCGGGCCGGGCCGATCCCCGTCCGGGCACACCTCGGACAGGAACCGGTGCAGGACCCTCACTCGCACGCGCCGGGCACTTAACGATGGAGGCCCCCGCACATGGGCATGAGTGTGATCATCGCAGCGGCACGACCGGAGGAGGCGGAGCAGATCCTCAAGCTCCAGTACCTCGGGTACCAGAGCGAGGCAGAGCTCTACGGCGACTGGACGCTGGAGCCGCTGACCCAGACCCTGGAGAGCCTCAAGGCCGAGATGGCCGAGCACCGGGTGCTGGTCGCCCGGCTCGGCGACGAGGTCGTGGGCAGCGTCCGCGGCTGGGTGGACGGCAACGGCACCGGCCAGATCGGCCGGCTGGTGGTGCATCCGCGGATGCAGCGGCACGGCCTGGGCCGCCGCCTGCTGGAGGCCCTGGAGACGGGGCTGGCCGAGGACGGCGCGAGCGGCTTCGAGCTGTTCACCGGCCACCGCAGCCTGGGCAACCTGCGGCTGTACCGCAGGCTCGGCTACCGCGAGACCGAGGTGCGCGAGGTGTCCCGCCGACTGTCGATCGTGACGCTGGCCAAGGCGGGAGCGACCACCCTGGCGGCCTGAGCACCGGCCCCGCGGCGCCCGACCCGAACGAGGGGTCGGGCGC
>NZ_JBHUWH010000114.1:0-19009 GCF_042670125.1 Kitasatospora sp. NPDC057198
GTGCTGCCCGGGTGGGTGCGCACGGCGGCCACCATGCCGGAACGGGGCCGGCGGGGGAGGGCCGGGGGGCTTTGCGCGGCCCGGCCGGGAGCTGCTAGGTTCTCGATGTCAGCCTTCGAACGCGCCCCCGCGGCAGCGTCGGAGGCTTTTTTCATGACTGGTCACGGATATCTGGCGCTGCTGCGGCAGCGGGAGTTCGCGGGGCTGTACGCAGGTTCCACGCTGCTGGCGGGGGCCGGGACGCTGTCCGGGTTCGCGCTGGGCGTGCTGGTGCAGGCGCGCACGGGGTCGCCGTTCCTGACGGCGGTGAGCATGTACGGGTCGTCGTTCGCGGCGGTGCTGGGCGCGCTGACGCTGATGTCGCTCGCGGACGGGGAGCGGCCGCGCCGGACGCTGGTGGCGCTGTACCTGCTGGCGCTGGCGGCGACCTCGGCGCAGGCGGTGCCGGGGCTGCCGCTGGCGGCGCGGTTCGGGCTGCTGCTGGCGGTCGGGTTCTTCCAGGCGCTCGGCACGGGCACCCGGATGGGCCTGCTGGCGGAGATCGTGCCGCCGGAGGGCTACGCGCTCGCCCGGTCGCTGATGAACGTCACCGCGGGCGGGGCGGCGGTGCTCGGCTTTGCACTCGGCGGGGCGCTGCTGACGCTGCTGACGCCGTACCAACTGATGGGCGCGGCCGCGGTGTTGACGGCGCTGGCGACGGCGGTGGTGGCGGCGACGGTCCGCGAGCGGTCGGTGCGGCCGCCGCGCCGGCCCGGACTGCGGGAGACCTGGCGGGGCAACGCCGAACTGCTGGGCCGGCCGGGCCGGCGGGCGCTGCTGCTGAACCTGTGGGTGCCCAACGGGCTGGTGGTGGGCTGCGAGGCGCTGTTCCTGCCGTACGCGCCGGACGCGGCCGGGACGCTGCTGGCGGCGAGCTCGGCCGGGATGCTGGCGGGCGACCTGCTGGTGGGGCGGCTGCTGGACGCGGCCCGGCGGGCCCGGCTGGCGTTCGGGCTGCGGCTGCTGCTGGCGGCGCCGTTCCTGCTGCTGGCGGCCCGGCCGCCGGTGTGGGCGGCGGCGCTGGCGGTGGGCGTGGCGGGCGTCGGGTTCGCGGCGACGCTGCCGTTGCAGGAGCGGCTGCTGGCGCTGACGCCCGACGCCGCCCGCGGGCAGGTGCAGGGCGTGGAGTCGGCGGGCCGGATCGCCGGGCAGGGCGTGGGCGCGGCGCTGGCGGGCGCGCTGGCGCAGTGGGTGGAGGTGCGCTGGGCGATCGGGGCGCTGGCCGGGGTGTCGCTGCTGGTGACCGCCGCCTCCCGGCCGGCGGTGCGGCGGGAGGGGCGGGCGGCGGCACGGGCGGCGGGGGCGGTGGGGACGCCGGGGGCCTCGGAGGCGGCTACAGCGGGCGGTGCATGACGTACAGGTCGACGTAGCCGAGGCGGGGGTGGTGGAAGCCCTCGGGGACGGTGCCGACGACGGCGAAGCCCAGCGAGCGGTAGAGGCCGACGGCGGGGGCGTTGGCGGCCACCACGGCGTTGAACTGCATGGCGCGGAAGCCCCGTTCGCGGGCCCAGCGCAGGGCCTCCTCGCACAGGGCGCGGCCGGTGCCGCGCCCGGCGTGCTCCGGGTCGACCATGAAGCTGGCGCTGGCGACGTGGGAGCCGCCGCCCGCCTGGTTGCGGTTCATCTTGGCGGTGCCGAGGACGCTGCCGGTGGCCTCGTCGACGGCGACCACGGTGCGGTCGGGGGCGGGCAGCATCCACCAGCCGCGGGCCTCGTCGGCGGTCAGGTCCACCGGGTAGGTGAAGGTCTCGCCGGCGGCGACGATGCGGTGGAAGAACGGCCAGACGGCGGCCCAGTCCCCGGGGGTGGCTTCGCGGATCTCCATTCGGTCCAGCATGGGCGCCGCCGGGCCCGACGGCCACTTGTTTTCCCGGCGCGGGCGCGGGCCCCTCCCCGGCGGCGGGGCGCGGCTCCTTCGCTGACGTACCGTCAACACACTTGCTGCGCACGGTTATTACGGATCGGACACATTCCGGACGGGCGGCCCCGGCGGCTCGTAGCGTCGGCCACGACCCGTGTCCGGCCCGAGGGGAGACCATGCGCACCCGAGCGATCGCCACCGCCCTCCTGGTCGCCGCGCTGGCCCTGGCGGCGGCGGGCTGCGACCAGGACGACGGGAGCCGGACCGCGGGCGCGGAGGACACCGGGCGGGCCGCGTTCGGCGACGTCGAACTGACCTCCTGCCAGGTGGACGACGAACTGAGCTGGCCCTCCGCCACCGTCCGGATCACCAACCACACCGCCACCACCAGCAACTACGTGGTGCAGATCGCCTTCGAGGACGGCGCGGGCCGCCAGGTCACCGAGGGCGTCGCCGCCGCCAGCGCCCTCCCGCCCGGCCAGGACGCCCTCGAGCACGCCCAGGGCACCGCCGACCCGCACGGCCCGGTCAGCTGCCGGATCGCCGACATCGCCCGCTACGCCAGCCCCTGAACCGCCGCGCGGGCGCGCCGCCGACCGCTCGCGTCACGAAGTCGGAGCGGTCGGCGCAGGGAGCCGCCGGGGGTGGGTCAGGAGGCGGTGTAGTCGTAGAAGCCGCGGCCGGACTTGCGGCCCAGCAGGCCCGCGTCGACCATCCGGGACAGCAGCGGCGGGGCCGCGTACAGCGGTTCCTTGTACTCGTCGTACATCGACTCGGCGATCGAGACGATGGTGTCCAGGCCGATCAGGTCGCACAGCCGCAGCGGGCCCATCGGGTGGGCGCAGCCGGCCTCCATGCCCTTGTCGATGTCGGCGGCGGTGGCGACACCGGACTCGAACATCCGGACGGCGGAGAGCAGGTAGGGGACGAGCAGGGCGTTGACCACGAAGCCGGCCCGGTCGCGGGCGCGGATCGGCTCCTTGCCGAGGACCTCGACGGCGAACTGCTCGGCGCGGGTGGTGGTCTCGGCGGAGGTGGTCAGGGTCGGGATGACCTCGACCAGCTTCTGCACCGGCGCCGGGTTGAAGAAGTGCAGGCCGATCACCTGCTCGGGACGGCCGGTCGCGGCGGCCAGCTTCACGATCGGGATGGAGGAGGTGTTGGAGGCCAGGATCGCGTCCCGGCGGGTCACCACCTGGTCGAGGGTCTGGAAGATCTTGACCTTGACGTCCTCGCGCTCGGCGACCGCCTCGACCACCAGGTCCCGGTCGTGGAAGTCGGCGAGCTCGGTGGTGAACGCCAGCCGGGCCAGCGCCGCGTCCCGGTCCTGCTCGGAGAGCTTGCCGCGCCGCACCGCGGTCTCCAGCGAGTTGGTCAGCCGGGTGCGCCCCAGCTCGAGGGCCTCGCCGCCGGCCTCGGAGACCAGCACCTCCAGGCCGGCCCGGGCGAAGACCTCGGCGATGCCCGACCCCATGAGGCCGCAGCCGACTACTCCGACGCGCGCGATGTCACTCACTCAAATGCCCTTCGGGACGGAGCCGGGGATCACCCGGCCGGGGGTGTGGCGGGCGCCGTGGCCCGCCCGCAAGACGGTACTACCTGCCTTAACGCCCGTTCACATCGGTGCGTGCCGGCGGCGGCGGCGCGCCGGGCGCTGGGCCGAACGGGTGGGCGTCGACGGTGCGCCGCGCGCGCTCCCCCGCGCGCCCCCCGGCGGGGACCACAATGCGGAGGTCCAGCCGGAGGAGGGAGCAGGACATGGGGACGGGATCACTCACCGGACAGGTCGGACTGGTCACGGGGGCGGGACGCGGCATCGGCCGCGAGATCGCCGTCGGGCTGGCCGCCGAAGGCATGGCCGTCGGCCTGATCGGCCGCACCCACGACAAGCTGACCGCCACCCTCAAGGAGTGCGTGCGGCACGGCGCCCGCGGCGTCGCCGTCACCGCCGACGTCACCCGCCCCGGCGCCGTCCGGGAGGCCGTCCGCTCGATCGAGCGCGACCTCGGCCCCGTCGACCTGCTGGTCAACAACGCCGGACAGGTCGACCGCGCCGAGGTGCCGATCTGGGAGACCGACCCCGCCCAGTGGTGGCAGGTCGTCGAGACCAACCTGCGCGGCCCCTACAACCTGCTGCGCAACGTCCTGCCCGGCATGGTCCAGCGCCGCCGCGGCCGGGTCGTCAACCTCAACAGCGGTTTCGCGCTGCGCCCCGACGGCCACTACACCGCCTACGCCACCTCCAAGGGCGCGCTGCTCCAGCTCTCCGACAACATCGCCGACTCGGTCGGCAGGCACGGCGTCGTCGTGCTCGACATCAGCCCCGGCGCGGTCGCCACCGAGATGACCGCCGGCATGGAGATGTTCCGCGACATGAAGGCGTGGGGCTCCATCCCCTACATGGTCGCCGTCACCGTCGACGCCGCCCGCGGCCGCTTCGACGGGCTGCACGGCCGCTTCCTGCACGCCGGGCGCGACAACCTCGAGACCCTGGTGGCCTCCGCCTCCGCCATCCGCTCCACCGACGCCCGCACCCTGCGGCTGCGCCCGTACGGGCCGGACGACCCGTTGGCGTGACGGCCCGTTCGTGACGCTCGTTCGGGGGCGGTGTGCGGCCCGCTCGGGGGCGTCCGCTCGGGGAGGCCCGCTCAGGTGTCGAGCAGGGCGGCCAGGTCGGCGTCCGGGAGGGAGCCGGCCGGGCGGCCCTCGCGGGCGAAGGCGGCGGCCAGGCGCTGGAAGGCCGCGTTGAGCGGCACCGGCACCCCGTGCAGGCGGCCCAGCAGGACGACCTCGCCGTTCAGGTGGTCCGCCTCGATGTCGCCGGTGCCGCGCACCAGCGACTGCCAGGACGAACCGCCGCCGCGCACCGCGCCCGCCAGCGGCACCAGCGTCACCCGGTCGCCGCGCCGGGCCCGCTGCTCCTCCTCGGACGGGTAGGTGATCCCGGCGGCCGCCAGCACCGCCTCGCCCTCCGCCCGCAGCGCGCGCCACGCCCGCATCCGCAGCTCGCCGTCGATCGGACCGGCCACCGCCTCCAGCGCGTTGCCCAGGTTGCTCAGCAGCTTCGCGTACTTCCAGGCCATCACGTCCGGGGTGGCGTACCCGTCGAAGTGCGAGTCCGCCAGGTCGGCGGCGATCCGGGCGGCCACCCCGTCCGTGCCGTGCGGGTAGCGGCCCAGGTGCAGCACGCCCGAGCGGGGCGAGCCCGCCGCCGAGACCGCGCCCGGTTCCAGGTGGGTGGAGGGCAGCCACACGCACATCCCGTACACCCGGGCGAAGCGGCGCAGCGCCAGCCGCTCGTTCTCCACGCCGTTCTGCGCGCACACCAGCGGCAGCCGCTCGCCCGCCGTCCCGCCGCCGGCGACCGGGCGGGGCGCCCACCGCTCGAGCAGCGCCGCCGAGTGCTGGGTCTTCACCGCCAGCACCAGCACGTCCTCCGGGGTCAGTTCGACCTCCTCCGGGCCGCCGACCGCCGGGACCGGCAGCAGGTGGGTGCCGTCCGGGACGGTCAGCCGCAGGCCGTCGGCGCGCAGCGCCGCCAGGTGCGGGCCGCGGGCGACCAGCAGGACGTCGCGGCCGCTCTGGTGGAGCCGACCGCCGATGGTGCCGCCGACCGCGCCGGCGCCCAGGATGATGTAGCGCATGGGGACGAGCATGCCACGGCAGGAACCTTGCTCAGGCGCAGAGTTCGGAAGCCGTCACCGCGTGCAGGCCCTGCCCCGCGAGGCCGTCCAGGATGGCCGGCAGCGCCGTCACCGTGCCCGGGTGCCCCATGTGCAAGGCGACCACCGAACCGGCCGCCGCCGCCCTCAGCACCCGGCGGGTCACCGCGTCCGCACCCGGGTCCGCGTAGTCGCGCGGATCGACGTCGAAGGACAGCACATGCGCGTAACCGACCTGCTGCGCCTGTTCCTTGACCATCGCGTTGGCGTACTGCGCGGCCGACGGCCGGAACCAGCGGCCGATCGAACCGGTCAGGCGCTCCAGGCGCTGCGCGCACTGGGCTATCTCCTCGCGGGCCTGCTCCGGGCCCATCGAGCAGATGTCCAGGTGGTTCTGGGTGTGGTTGCCCAACTCGTGGCCGCCGGACAGGATCCGCTGCGCGATCTGCGGCTGCTCGTCCAGCCAGCTGCCCACCGCCAGCACGGTCAGCCGGGCACCGCGCTGCTCGGCGGCCTCCAGCAGCGCGGTGGCGATCGCCGGGTCGCCCTGGCCGTGGAAGGTCAGCGCCAGCTGCGGCCTGCTGTGCGGCCCGGTCACCACCTCCTGCGGGGTGTCCGGGGCCAGCGGGGGCAGCGCGAACGGGGTCGCGGACGGGGAGGGGGACGGGGACGGCGGGGCGCTCGGGCTCGGGCTCGGGCTCGGGCTCGGCGGCTCGGTCAGGTGCGCGGGCTGCGGCCGGGCCGCCACCGAGGGGCCGTTCGCACCGCGGCTGTCGGAGGGGCCGCCGCACGCGGCGACGAGGCCGCCGGCGGCGGTCAACGCGGCCAGGCGGGAGGCGGAACGCAGAACACTGCGGCGGTCGACTGTCATCGCGGCCCAGCCTAAGCGGATGTTTCGGCGGGGTGGCAACGGCTGCGGCCCGGACGAGTGGCCGCCCGGCGCGAGGGTGACGGTGCGTGAGGGTGACGGTGCGTGGGGGAGGTGGTGCGTGCGGGAGGCGGTGCGTGCGGGAGGTGGGCCGGATGGCTAGGCGGTGGGGGCTGGAGCCGGGGCGGGGGCCGGGGTGGTGGGGGCGGTGGCGCCGAAGAGGAGGGCGGCGGTGACCAGGGCGGCACCCAGGAGTTGCGGCGGGGTGGGGGCGGTGGCGGTCAGCAGCGCGCCGGAGAAGGTCGCGGTGAGCGGGATCAGGCCGCCGAACAGGCCCGCCCGGTCGGCGGGCAGCACGGTCAGCGCCGAGTACCAGAGCAGGAACGCGCCGCAGGTCAGCACCGGGCCGAGGTAGAGCAGGGCGAGCAGTTCCCCGCCGGTGGGCGCGCGCAGCGCGGACGGCGAGAGGGCGGCCGTCACGGCGAACAGCGGCACCGCCAGCAGCGTGGTGTACGCCGAGACCCGGACCGGGCCGAGCCGCGGCAGCAGCGGGACGGCCAGCAGCGAGAAGGCCGCCTCGCACAGCAGGGTGCCGGTCGCCAGCAGCAGGCCGAGCGCGTCGCCGTGGCCGAAGCCCTGGGTGAGCGCGGCGCCGCACACCACCAGGGCGGCCGCCACCAGCAGCCGGGCCGCCGGCCGGCGCCGGGCCAGCAGCGGGCCGGCCACGCCCAGCAGCAGCGGGGTGCAGCCGACCACGCTGCCGACCACCGCCGGGTCGGTGTGCCGCAGCGCGGCGACCAGCAGCAGGTTGAACCCGAACAGGCCGGTGGCGGACAGGGCCAGCAGCAGGAGCAGTTCACGGCCGGTCAGGCGGTGCGCGAGCCGCGGCCGGCGGCGGGCCAGCGGCAGCAGGATCACCGAGGCCAGGGCGTAGCGCAGGGTCTGGCCGCCGGCCACCGGGAAGGAGGAGAAGGCGGCGGTGACGCCGGTGGAGGCGCCGAGCAGGGACATCGCGGCGGCGGCGCGGCCGGAGCCGGCGGGGGTGGTGGGTGCCATGGGAGCCACGCTAGGAGGGGGGTGGTTCGGTTTCCAGGGCCACTTGGGGGGTGCTGGAGCGGACCAATCGAGTAGCTTGGGGAGTGCTCGGGGAACGGCGAGAGCCCCACCAGCGGCTCGGGAGAGCACCGACAGGGGCTCGGGGAACGGCGAGGCCGTGGCTGCTGCGGGTTCACTGCCGTTGCGTGCATCGGCTTTTGGTTCTGTTTACGGCACGCAGCAGCACGAACCTTCGATGGGCTCCGGCCACCAGCAGCACGGACCCGCCGTTCCCCGGGCCCCTGGTGGTGCATGCTCGTCTGCCGACAGTTCCCCGGGCCCCTTGTGCGGAAGGAAGTGAAGCCTCGGATGCGGGAGTTGCTGATCACGCTGGGGGAGGGCGGCGGGGAGCTGGCCGGGCGGCTGACCCGGGAGTTGCGGGCGGCGGTGCGGGACGGGCGGCTGGTCGCCGGGGCGCGGCTGCCCGCGAGCCGGGCGCTGGCCGCCCAACTGGGCGTCTCGCGCGGGGTGGTGGTCGAGGCGTACGAGCAACTCGCCGCCGAGGGCTACCTGGTGGGGCGGCAGGGTTCGGGGACCAGGGTCGCGGACGGGGTGGCGGCCGAGCTGCCGCAGGCGGACGTCCGGGCGGTGGCGGCCGAGCCGCGGTACGACCTGAAGCCGGGCTCGCCCGACCTGGGGGTGTTTCCGCGGGCGGCCTGGTCGGGGGCGGTGCGGCGGGCGCTGCAGGGGGCCGCGAACCGGGACCTGGGGTACGGCGATCCGGCCGGACTGCCGCAGCTGCGGCGGGAGTTGGCGGCGTACCTGGGCCGGGTGCGGGCGGTGGCCGCGCGGCCGGAGCGGGTGGCGGTGGTCAGCGGGGTCGGGCAGGGGCTGGCGCTGCTGGCCGGGGTGCTGGCCCGGCGGGGGTGCGCCCGGATCGCGCTGGAGGACCCGGGCTCGCCCGGGACGCTGGAGCTGCTGCGCGCCCACGGCGTCGCTCCGGTGGGCGTGCCCGTCGACCAGGAGGGCCTGGTGGTAAGGGAGTTGGCGGCGAGCGGGGCGGACGCGGTGCTGGTCACGCCCGCCCACCAGTACCCGACCGGGGTCGCGCTGTCGGCCCGCCGCCGCGGTGAACTCGCCGCCTGGGCACGGGCCGGCGGGCTGGTGGTGGAGGACGACTACGACGCCGAGTTCCGCTACGACCGCGAACCGCTGGGCGCCGTCCAGGGGTTGGCGCCCGAGCGGACGGTCTACCTGGGCTCGCTCAGCAAGACGCTGGCGCCCGGACTGCGGCTAGGCTGGGCGGTGCTGCCCGCCTGGCTGGCCGAGGACTTCCGGGAGGCCAAGCGGTACGCCGACCTCGGCACCGGCGCGATCGACCAACTCGCCTTCGCCGCACTGCTGGAGGGCGGCGGCTACGACCGCCACCTGCGCGCCGTCCGCCCCCGCTACCGGGCCCGCCGCGACGCGCTGGTCGCCGCCCTGGGCGAGCACCTGCCGCAGGCCGGGCTGCGCGGCGTCGCCGCCGGGCTGCACCTGTACGCCGAACTGCCGTCCGGTGCGGGCGAGTCGGAGCTGGTGGCGGCGGCGCTGCGGCGCGGGGTGCGGGTCGCGCCGGTCGCGCCGGGGCGGCTGGCGCCCGGACCGGCGGCCGTCGCGCTCGGGTACGCGGCGACGGCCGAGCAGCGGCTGCGCGAGGCGGCGGCGCTGCTCGGCGCGGCGTACCGGGAGGTGTCCTGACGGAGCGTCAGGAGAAGGGCGTGACCTGGTCGGTGGCGATCACTATCACCACGGCCACCACGGCGAGCACCGCCACCAGGTTGATGGACTGGACGAGGCCGCGCTGCTGCTTCGGCGCGTAACCGAGGGCGGCGCCGGCGGCCAGGCCGGTGAGCAGGCCGCCCAGGTGGCCCTGCCAGGAGGCGAAGCCCGCCGAGAGCACCATCCACAGCACCAGGGTGGTCATCATCTGGTTGCCGCCGAGCGGGTCGTAGCCCTGGCGGCGGCTGAGCACCCAGTACCCGCCGGCCAGACCGAAGATCGCGCCGGAGGCGCCCACCGCGAGGTCGTGCGGGGCCATCCAGTAGATCAGGGCGGAGGAGCCCAGCGCGGACAGCAGGTACAGCGCGAGGAAGCGCAGCACGCCGAGCCGGTCCTCGACCACCCGGCCCAGGCTCCACAGCCAGTACAGGTTGAACACGACGTGCAGGATGCCCATCGGCCACTGGGTCGGTCCCAGGTGCAGGAAAGCACCGGTGATCAGCCGCTCCCACTCACCGTGCGCGATGCCCGACAGGTGCGGCACGTACGTGTACGGGTCGTAGTCCGCGGGCGGCGGCAGGACGCGCGAGCCCAGCACCGCGAAGCGGTTCTCCGTCTCCGGCCGGACCAGCTCCACCAGGTACGCGGCCACGTTCAGCGCGATCAGCACGATCGTCGCGTACGGGCGGCTGGTGATCCGGCCGCCGAACGCCGTTCGGGCCCGGCGGACGCTCTGGTGGCCGGACTTGACGCACTCCACGCACTGGTAGCCGACCGCCGCCTCGCGCCGGCAGTCCGGGCAGACGTTGCGGTCGCAGCGCGTGCAGCGGACGTACGACTCCCGGTCGGCGTGCCGGAAGCAGGTCGGCGACGGCGGCTCGGGAGTCGGGGCTCCCGGGGCGGGATGCGTGGCGGCCATGAAACGGGTCCTCCCCTGGGCGGTGGTGCTCGGCCGCGGGGGTCTCCACGGCGGTCTTCCACGGCGAAACGGCGCTCACCCTAGAGCACGGCGGGGACAGTGCGTACACCAGGGAGGGGTGCTGGTTCAGACCGCCGGGGGCAGTTCGATCACGGCGACGGCGTCCGGGAGGCCGACGGCCAGGCGGGTGCCGTCCGGGCTGAGCGCGGCGACGGGGGAGGGGATGTGGTTGACGCCGTAGCACCCGCCCTTCTCCGGGAGTTCGTACTCGGGCCACTCGGCGACCAGGGCGCCGGTCGCGGCGTCCAGCAGTCGCGGGTGGCCGTCCAGCGCGAGCACCTGGTTGCCGCGGGCCAGCAGGGTGCCGGTGGGGCGCTCCAGCGGGCTGCGGTGCAGCCAGCGGCGCTCCGGGACGGACCACACGCCGAGCTGCGGCGACCCGGGAGGGTGCTCCTGGGCGCTGTCGGCCACCGCGATCCGCTCCGCGTCCAGCCAGCAGGCCGCGGTGGCCTCCTCGTCCAGGCCGACGCGCGGGGCGAACAGGGAGGCGGTGTCCAGCACGGTCGGGTCGGCGAGTGCGGCGGTGAGGTCGTGCACGCCCGCCACGCCGAACGGCGCCCAGACCCAGCCCGAGGTCAGCAGGTGCCGGCCGTCCGGGCTGATCTCGGGGCGGCTGTGGAAGACGTCGTCGGGCTCGCGGGGGCCGGTGGTGAGGCGCTCGCCCGTCACCAGGTCCTCGACCTGGAGTTCGTTGTACTCCTCGGGGCAGTGGACCAGGACCTCCCGGCCGTCCGGCAGCCGGCCCAGCCCCAGCGGGTAGTCGTAGGCATCCGCGCAGTAGTAGCTGCGGTTGATCTCGCGCAGCAGCCGCAGCTCCCCGATCTCCACCAGCAGCCCCTTGGTACCGCGTTCGGTCCAGATCGCCGCGTACCGGCCGGACGGGGAGAGCGCCGCCCGGTCGAACGGGAAGCCGCCCCAGGTGGTCAGGCTCGGCTGCCCGGCTCCGTCCGGGGCCCAGCGGCGGCCGCCGCCCACCAGGTCGACCAGGTCGTCCCCGCACCAGAGCAGCGACTGCACGCCGCCCGGGGCCGCGATCGTCCGTACCGCCGTCATCCGCTCGTTCCTCTTCCGTCGATGGTGGCGGGAGGCTACCGGGCGGGGACGGGTGAGGGCACCGGGTTTACCGGTGGACGGTACGGGGTTCAGCGGCGGACGGCGCTGAGGACCGTGAACTTCGGACTGCCCGCCACCGTACGGCAGTTGCCGAACAGGCGGCGCAGCGTGACGTGGTAGCCGAGGTGCCGGTTGCCGACCACCCGCAGCTCGCCGCCCGGGCGCAGGACGCGGCGGGCGCCGGTGAACATCCGCCGGGCGACGGCGTCGGTGGTGGCCTGGTGGGAGTGGAACGGCGGGTTGAGCAGGACCAGGTCGGCGGAGGCGGTCGGGACGTCGGCGAGGGCGTCGCCGACCAGGAACTCGGCGGGGCGGTCGGGGCCCAGGTTGGTGCGGAAGGTCTCCTCGGCGGAGGCCACCGCCTGGAACGACTCGTCCACGAAGCGGAGTTCGGCGTCCGGGTCGGCGAGCGCGGCGGCCGTGCCGACGATGCCGTTGCCGCAGCCCAGGTCGACGATCCGGCGCGGGGCGCCGGTCGGCTCGGGCAGGTGCTGGAGGAAGAAGCGGGTGCCGATGTCGAGGCGGTCCGCGCAGAACACGCCCGCCTGGTTGGTGACCTGACGGCCCGACAGGACGCCGATGCCGTCCGGGAGCCGGTAGCGCAGCGGCCACGGGTTGGCCGGGCGGACGAGGCCGGCGTCCGGGTCGGTGTTCGGACCGGCGCTCGGGGCGGTGTGGATCAGGCGGGCCTTGCGGACGGCCAGCGAGGTGCGGGTCGGGCCGAGGATCCGCTCGAAGAGGTTCAGCGTGGAGGTGTGGATCTCGGTGACCATGCCGGTGCCCGCGACCACCGTGCCCCCGTGCACGGCCGGGGCCAGCCGGTGCAGCTGGTCCTCCAGCAGCGCCAGGCTCTTCGGGACGCGCACCAGCAGCACGTCGATCCGCGCGGGCGGGGCGTCCTGGGTGCTGCGGACCGCGACGGCGGCCGGGTCGAGGCCGTTGCGGGCCAGGTTCGCGGCGATCGCCCGGGAGGCCAGGTACGAGTCGGTGACCGCGGTGAGCGCGGACGCCTTCGCCGCGAGCGCGGTGGAGAGCGCGCCCCAGCGGTCGCCGAGGACGGTCACGGCCCCGTCCAGCGGCACCGCCGCCTCGTGCAGGTGCCGTAGCAGGTACTCGTCGGCGGCGTCCCAGGCGCGCAGCTGCTCGCGCGGATCCTCCGGGAACCGGGCCAGCTCGAACTCGCCCCAGGCGGTGGTGAAACAGTTCATCGTGCCCCCAGGCTAGCGGAGGGCGGTGCGGTGACAGACGGTGTCGGTGCGACGGCGGAGGGTGGCATGGGGCGGCGGGAAACGGAGCGACGGGAGCGGGTGGTCGGGGCGGTCCTGGGATCGGCGGTCGGGGACGCCCTCGGCGCGCCCTTCGAGTTCGGACCGGCCGGGGCGTTCGGGGCGCGCTTCCCCGGCCCCGCCGCGATGTGCGGGGGTGGCGGCTGGGAGCCGGGCGAGGCCACCGACGACACCCAGATGGCCGTCCACCTCGGCGAATCGCTGCTCGCCGCCGGCGGGCTCGACCTGCCCGAGATGTTCGAACGGTTCCGCGGGTGGGCGGCCGGCGACCCCAAGGACATCGGCATCCAGACCGAGATCGTGCTCGGCGGCGGACTGCCCTGGGACCTCGCCGCCGCCCTCCACTTCCAGGTCGAGGGCCGGTCCGCCGGGAACGGCGCGCTGATGCGGGCCGTCACCGGGGCGGTGTGGTTCGCGCCGCAGGGGCGCGCGGCGACGATGGCCGCGGCGCGCCGGATCACCGCGCTCACCCACGGCGACGGCGCGGCCTGGGAGGGCACGGCGATCCTCCACGAGCTGTTGCGGGTCGCCCTCGACGGCGGCGACCCGTCGGCGGCGGTGCCGGAGACGCTCGCGCACGTCCGGGAGGAGCACCGGGAACGCTGGGCCCGGGTGCTGGACGCGCACTGGCGGCCGGAGCAGGCGACCGAGGGCAACGGCGCCGTGTGGGCCTGCCTCGGCTCCGCGCTCTGGGCGCTGCGCACCACCGGCGGCTTCCCCGACGCCCTGCGGGCGGTCATCGACCTCGGCGGCGACACCGACACCACGGCCGCCGTCACCGGCGGCC
Organism: Kitasatospora sp. NPDC057198; assembly: GCF_042670125.1. Lineage (NCBI taxonomy): Bacteria > Bacillati > Actinomycetota > Actinomycetes > Kitasatosporales > Streptomycetaceae > Kitasatospora > Kitasatospora sp. NPDC057198. The sequence goes on from NZ_JBHUWH010000114.1 coordinate 13,392, forward strand.
TCGCGGGGGCGGTGTACGGGGCGGGCGCGATCCCGGACGCCTGGCTGGAGCCGCTGCACGTGCCGCTGCCGCCGGGCGAACGGGTGCTGCGGGTGCGGGAGTTGACGGAGCTGGCGGTGCGACTGGACGAGGGCGGGAGGGGAGGGCACGGCGGGGGCGGGTCGTGAGCGGAAACGGGCCCCGCCGTGCGGCGGGGCCCCGTACGGCGGGGGTGCTCAGGCCAGGGTGGTGAGGCAGAACGGGTGGCCGGAGGGGTCGAGCAGGACGCGCCAGCGGTCGGGGGAGGGCTGGGTGTCGGGCTCGGTGGCGCCCAGCTTGAGCATGCGGGCGGTGGCGGCCTCCAGGTCGTCGACGCCGAATTCGAGGTGGGCGCGCTTCTCCTGGGCGGGGTCGGGCCAGGTGGGGCGCCGGTAGTCGGCGATGCGGGAGAAGCCGAGGCCGGGGGCGCCCTCGCGGCCGAGCAGGACGAAGTCCTCGCCGGAGTAGAGCGTCGGCAGGCCGAGGGCCTCGCCGTAGAAGCGGGCGAGTTCGGCCGGGTCGGGGCAGTCGAAGGTGACGGCGACGTAGCGGATCTCGGGCGTGGAGGCGTCGTTGGTGTCCATGGGGACGAGGCTAGTGGCCGACCAGGACAGGTTCGGTCCTGGTCGTGCGGGAGGATTGCGGACGTGCTCACCACGTCGGCGCGCCTGCTGCGCCTGGTCTCGTTGCTGGCCTCGCGGCCGTCCTGGACGTGCGGGGAACTCGCCGAGCGGATGGAGGTCACCGACCGCACGGTGCGCAGGGACGTCGCACGGCTGCGGGAGCTCGGGTACGGGGTGGAGTCCGACCCGGGGCCCTGGGGCGGGTACCGGCTCGGCGGCGGCGCCCGCGCGCTGCCGCTGCTGCTGGACGACGAGGAGGCGCTGGCGGTGGCGGTGGCGCTGCGCGGGGCCGCGTTCAGCGGGGTGCTGGGCAGCGACCAGGCCGCGTTGTCGGCACTGCTGAAGCTGCGGCAGTCGTTGCCGGGGCGGGTCGCGGAGCGGCTCGCCGGGATGGACGCCACCTTCGTGCACGCGCACCGGCCCGGGGACCCGCAGATCGCCCCCGGGACGCTGCTGGAGCTGGCCGGGGCGTGCCGGGGCGGGGAGCGCGTCCGGCTGTCGTACCGCGACGGCCAGGGCCGGGACAGCGTCCGGGAGGTCGACCCGTACCGCCTGGTGCACAACGGGCGGCGCTGGTACTTCGTCGCGCTGGACGTGGCGCGGGGCGAGTGGCGCACCTTCCGGGCGGACCGGGTGGTGCAGGTGCGGGGGACGGGACAGCCGGTGGCGGAGCAGGCCGAGCCGCCCGACCCGGCGCTGCTGGTCGCCCGCAACACCGGGACCGGCCGGTACCCGGTGTACGCGTCGGTGCGCTTCCCGGTTCCGCTGGAGGAGGCGCTGCGGCTGGTCCCGGCCAGCGTCGGCACGCACCGCCCGGACGGGCCCGGGGCCTGCGTGGTCGAGATCGGCGGGCCCGACGCGGAGGGGCTGGCCCGCTACCTGCTGGGGCTGGCCGTCCCGCTGCGGGTGCTGGGCCCGCAGGAGGTGCGGCAGGCGCTGCTGCGCCTCCTGCGGGGCGTCGCGGAGGAGAACGGGGAGGGGGACGGGGAGTGAGCCCCGTCCGTGCGGGTCCGAGTGCGGGGGCGGGTGCGGGGCTCAGGCGGTGGTGAGGACCAGGGCCGCGTTGTGGCCGCCGAAGCCGAAGGAGTTGGTGAGGGCGGCGGCGGTGGGCAGCGGGCCGGAGGCGGTGACGAGGTCGAGGGGGGTGGCGGGGTCGGGGGCGGTGAGGTTGCGGACGGCGGGGGCGTGCTGGTGGTGGAGGGAGTAGGCGGTGGCGAGGGCGGAGAGGGCTCCGGCGGCGCCGAAGAGGTGGCCGGTCATGGACTTGGTGGCGGTGACGGCGGGGCGGTGCGGGCCGAAGACGCGGGTGAGGGTCTCGGCCTCGGTGAGGTCGCCCAGGGGGGTGGAGGTGGCGTGGGCGTGCACCAGGCCGATCGCCTCGGGGGGCAGGCCGGCGTCGGCGAGGGCGCCCCGGACGGCGCGGACCTGGCCGTCCGCGTGGCCGGCGGTGATGTGGTGGGCGTCGGAGGTGACGGCGGCGCCGGCCAGGGTGGCGTAGCGGCGGGCGTGCGGGCGCAGGGTGGCGCGTTCGAGGACGAGCACCGCGGCGCCCTCGGCGATGACGAAGCCGTCGCGTCCGGTGTCGAAGGGGCGGGAGGCGCCGGCCGGGTCGTCGTTGCGCAGGGAGTGGGCGCGGGCCTGGGCGAAGCCGGCCAGCGGGAGGGGGTGCAGGCAGGCTTCGGTGCCGCCGGCGACGACGACGTCGGCCCGGCCGAGGCGGATCAGGTCCACGGCCAGGGCGACGGCCTCGGCGCCCGAGGCGCACGCGCTGACGGGGGTGTGGGCGCCGGCCTTTGCACCGAGGTCGATGGAGACCCAGGCGGCGGGGCCGTTGGCCATCAGCATCGGGACGGTGTGCGGGGAGACCTTGCGGACGCCGGAGCGCTCCAGGACGTCGTCCTGGTCGAGCATGGTCACCGCGCCGCCGGTGCCGGTGCCGATGACCACGGCGAGCCGTTCGCCCTCGACGGCGGGGCGTCCGGCGTCGACCCAGGCTTCGCGGGCGGCGATCAGGGCGAGCTGCTCGCTGCGGTCGAGGCGGCGGGCCTCGATCCGGTCGAGGACGGTGGAGGGTTCGACGGCGAGCTGTCCGGCGATCCGGATCGGCAGCTCGGCGGCCCACGGGCGGTCGAGGGCGCGGATGCCGTTGTGTCCTTCGCACATGGCCCGCCAGGTGGCGGGCGCGGTGCCGCCGAGCGGGGTGGTGGCCCCGAGGCCGGTGATGACCACGGTGTCGTGGGCGGTGCGCATGGTGAGACTCCCGTTGTGAAGGCAGCACAATGATCGGGCTCTCCGGCGGTCGGCCGGATGATCCGATGGGTCTCACTCTGCCAAGGGGAATGGGGGTGGAAGGCTGCCGGGCGCGACCGATTCGTGCCCGGTGGTTTTGTAGGATTCCTACGAGTTTGCCTGAGGGTCAGTCAGGGCATCGGGGTGCGCGCCCGGGACGGCAGGGCGGTGGGTGCGAGCGGTGGGTGCGAGCGGTCAGGCCGGGTCGTCCAGGTGGGCGTCCAGGTAGGCGTGCAGGGCGGCCGAGCCCGCGAGCAGGGCGCGGCCGCGGGCGGTCAGCCGGTTCTGCCAGGCGGTCAGGGTCGGGCGCAGCGCCTCCGGGGAGCCGGCCGTGCGCAGCCGGTCCAGGACCTCGGCGGTGCGGGCCAACCCGTGCCCGCCGCGCCGGAGTTGCTCGGCGAGCAGCAGTTCGCGGACCTGCGCGGGCGCGTACACGCGGTACCCGGTGCGGGCGTCCCGGGACGGGGTGACCAGGCCCGCGCGCTCCCAGGTGCGGAGCGTGGCCGGGCGCAGGCCCAGGCGGTGGGCGAGCGGGCCGATGTGCGTCCCGGCGGCGGGCCGGTCGTCCGTCCGGGCGGCGGGCGGTTCGCCGGCCGGTGGTCCGGCGGGCGGCAGGTGGTCGAGGGCGGTGCGGACCGCCTCCAGGGTGCGGCGGTCCTCCGCGAGCAGGGCGTGCCCCTCGTCGATCAGGCGCAGTGCCTCCGGCAGGTCGTCCGCGTGGACGGCGCACATGATCGCGGTGGCGGCGGGGTGGCCGTGCCCCGGGAGCAGCGCGAGGAACGCCCGCAGCGCGGACGCGTGGCGCTCGCCGTACTGCCGGTAGCCGTGCGCGGAGCGGGCGGCGGGCGGGAGGATGCCCGCCTCCTCGTAGTTGCGCACCGCCTGGGCGGACAGGCCGTGCCGGCGGGCCAGGTCGATCGGGCGCAGCGGCATGGGTTTGAAGCTTTCCTGGTCGATCGCCGGGCAGAGAACGCGAAAGCTTACACCGAGGCTTCAACGATACGTTGGAAGCCATGACCGCCGCCTCGCTCGGGGACGCCGCCCGTCCCTTCTCCGCCGCCGCCCTCGCCGCCCTCGTTCCCGCCGGCACCCGGCTGCTCGCCCTCGGCGAGCCCACCCACGGTGCCGAGGAGTTCCTCGACCTGCGCAACGAACTCTTCCGCCACCTGGTCACCGCGCACGGCTACCGCTCGATCGCGATCGAGAGCGACTGCCTGGCCGCGCGCACCGTCGACGCCTACCTGGACGGCGCGGACGGCGAGTTGGACACCGTGCTGCGGGACGGCTTCGGCCACGGCTTCGGGGCGTACGCCGGGAACCGCGAACTCGTACGCTGGGCCCGGGAGTTCAACGCCTCCGCCGGGGCGGGTGAACGGATCAGGTTCTACGGGGCGGACGGGCCGCTGGAGTACACCGGAGCCGCCGCGCCCGGCCCCGCGCTGCTCCGGCTGCACGACTTCCTGGCCGAACGGCTCCCGGCCGAACCGCTCCCGGCCGAACTTCTCCCCGCCCGCGAGGAGTTGCTCCGCCTGCACGGGCCGGACGCCCGCTGGACCGAACCCGCCGCCGCCCTCGACCCGACCCGCTCGATCGGCCGCACCGAGAGCGCCACCCGACTGCGGCTGCTCGCCGACGAGTTGAACCTCCTGCTGGCCGCCCACCGGCCGCAGTTCGCCGCCACCGACGAGGACGCGCTCTGGCAGGCCGAACTCGACGCCCGCACCGCCACCGGACTGCTCCGCTACCACGCGGCGACCGCCGGGGACGGACCCGACCGGCTCAACTCCCTGATGCGCCAACGGAGTCTGATGATCGCCGACAACGTCGAGGCGATCCTCCGCCGCGAGGCCCGGCGCGGACCGACCCTGCTGTTCGCCCACAACCGGCACCTCCAGCGCGAGGCGGCCCGCATCCCGCTCGGCGAGCACCGGCTCCAGTGGTGGAGCGCCGGATCCCTGCTCGCCTCCCGCCTCGGCGACGGCTACGCCTTCCTCGCCACCGCCTTCGGCCACCGCGCCCCCGACGACCACCCCGCCCCCGACACCCTCGAAGGGCTCCTCGCCACCCTCCCGTCCCCGCGCAGCGTCCTCGACCCGAAGCAACTCGCGGCGGCGGTCGAGGAGTCGGGTGGCGCGAAGGCGCGCGTCCCGGCGGACCACACCTACTTCGGGCTCGACCCGGAGACGCTGGGACTGCTGGACGGGGTGGTGTTCGTCCGCGAGATCGCCCGGCAGCAGGGGCTGTTCGGCGGCGGGGACGGAGGCGGGGACAGCGGCGGGGAGAGCGGCGGGGACGGAGGCGGGGACGCGTGAGCGGTCTCAGCAGAACGTGTCGATGAAGAGCAGCACCCGGCCGTCCGCCGCGGTGAACTCGTACGCCAGGTAGGAGGGCAGGCCGTCGGCGGCGTACCGCGCCCGCGCTTCGAGCCAGGCCCCCGGGCGCTCGGCCGCCGACAGGAAGCGGGGCACCCACCAGTCGGCGGCCTCGTCGTACCGGTCGCCCATCGACATCACGTCCGCCTCGACGGCCAGCCGCTTCGCCCGGCGCGGATCCAGCGGGCCGCGCACGAGCTGCCAGCGGCAGCCGTCGGCGTCGGTGAACCCGCGGGCCGCCACGGGCGGCAGGACGAACGAGCCGCGATCGGCCTCCGGCGGTTCGGCGAGCTCCAGCGGCTCGGCGGCCCCCAGC
>NZ_JBHUWH010000115.1:0-18980 GCF_042670125.1 Kitasatospora sp. NPDC057198
CCCGGAAGGGGACCGGCCGCTCGCCGGGTTGACGCCCGGTCAGCGGCGCCGGCGGCGTCAGTCGAGCAGGCCCAGCCGGCGGGCCGCGGTCTCCGGGTCGATCGGGACGATCTGCGGCTGCGGGGCGCCCGCCACCGCCCAGTCCGGGTCCTTGAGGCCGTTGCCGGTGACGGTGCAGACGATCCGCTGGCCGGGGTCGACCAGTCCGGCCTCGGCCTTGGCCAGCAGGCCGGCCACCGAGGCGGCGGAGGCGGGCTCGACGAAGACGCCCTCCTGCGAGGCCAGCAGGCGGTAGGCGGACAGGATCTGGCGGTCCGTCACCTTGTCGATCAGGCCGCCGGAGTCGTCCCGGGCGGCCAGCGCGTAGTCCCAGGAGGCCGGGTTGCCGATCCGGATCGCGGTGGCGATGGTCTGCGGCTTGAGCACCGGGGCGCCGTCCACGATGGGGGCCGAGCCGGACGCCTGGAAGCCCCACATCCGGGGGGTGCGGGCGGCCAGGCCGTCCGCCGCGTACTCGCGGTAGCCCTTCCAGTAGGCGGTGATGTTGCCCGCGTTGCCGACCGGGAGGACGTGGATGTCGGGGGCGTCGCCGAGCATGTCGACGATCTCGAAGGCGGCGGTCTTCTGGCCCTCGATGCGCACCGGGTTGACCGAGTTGACCAGGGCCACCGGGTACTTCTCGGAGAGCTCGCGGGCCAGCGTCAGGCAGTCGTCGAAGTTGCCGTCGACCTGCAGGATCTTGGCGCCGTGCACCAGCGCCTGGCCCATCTTGCCGAGGGCGATCTTGCCCTGCGGGACGAGCACCGCGGAGACCATGCCGGCCCGCACCGCGTACGCGGCGGCGGAGGCGGAGGTGTTGCCGGTGGACGCGCAGATGACGGCCTGGGCGCCGTCCTCCTTGGCCTTGGAGATGGCCATGGTCATCCCGCGGTCCTTGAAGGAGCCGGTCGGGTTGGCGCCCTCCACCTTGAGGTAGACGTCGCAGCCGGTGCGCTCGGAGAGCACCTGGGCGGGGACGAGCGGCGTGCCGCCCTCCAGCAGGGTCACCACGGGGGTGGAGTCGGAGACCGGGAGGCGGTCGCGGTACTCCTCGATGAGGCCGCGCCACTGGTGGGTGTGGCTGCCTCGGGCGGTGCTTTCGGCAATGGCGTTCATACCGGTTTTCCTATTCCCCTTCGACCCGCATGATGCTGGCCACGTCGCGCACGCTGTCCAGTGCGCGGAGCTTGTCGACCGTCGCCGACAGGGCGGCGTCGGTGGCGCGGTGGGTGACCACGACGAGCGCGGCGTCCCCGTCGCGGCCCTGCTGGCGCACGGTGTCGATGGAGACCCCGTGCTCGGCGAAGACCGAGGCGACCTGGGCGAGCACGCCCGCGCGGTCGTCCACGTCCAGGCTGACGTGGTAGCGGGTGACCACCTCGTCCATCGGCTTGGCGGGCAGCGCGGCGTAGACCGAGTCGCCGGGGCCGGTGGAGCCGATCAGCTTGTTGCGGCAGACCGCGACCAGGTCGCCGAGGACCGCGGAGGCGGTCGGCGAGCCGCCCGCGCCGGGGCCGTAGAACATCAGCCGGCCGGCCGCCTCGGCCTCCACGAAGACCGCGTTGTACGCCTCGCGGACCGAGGCCAGCGGGTGACTGAGCGGGATCATCGCCGGGTGGACCCGGGCGGTGACCGAGGCGCCGTCGGCGGCCCGCTCGCAGATCGCCAGCAGCTTGACCACGCAGCCCATCTGCTTGGCGGAGGCGATGTCGGCGGCGGTGACCTCGGTGATGCCCTCGCGGTAGACGTCCGCGGCGGTGACCTTGGTGTGGAAGGCGATCCCGGCCAGGATGGCGGCCTTGGCGGCGGCGTCGAAGCCCTCCACGTCGGCGGTCGGGTCGGCCTCGGCGTAGCCCAGCGCGGTGGCCTCCTCCAGCGCCTCGGAGTACCCGGCGCCGGTGGAGTCCATCTTGTCGAGGATGAAGTTGGTGGTGCCGTTGACGATGCCCAGCACCCGGTTCACCTTGTCGCCGGCCAGCGACTCGCGCAGCGGGCGCAGCAGCGGGATCGCCCCGGCCACGGCGGCCTCGTAGTAGAGGTCGACGCCGGCCGCGGCGGCCGCCTCGTGCAGTTCGGCGCCGTCCTTGGCGAGCAGCGCCTTGTTCGCGGAGACGACCGAGGCGCCGGCCGCGAAGGCTTTCAGGATCAGCGACTTGGACGGCTCGATGCCGCCCACCACCTCGACCACCACGTCGATGTCCTCGCGCCCGACCAGGGCCTCGGCGTCGGTGGTGAGCAGGTGCTCGGGCACCCCCGGGCGGGGGCGCCCGGCCCGCCGGACCGCGATGCCCGCGAGTTCGACCGGGGCGCCGATGCGCGCGGCGAGGTCGTCGGCCGTCGTCGTCATGATGCGCGCCACCTCGGAGCCCACCACACCACAGCCCAGCAACGCCACCTTCAGCGGGCGCGTACGCATATCCGACTCCGCTCTGCATTCTTCGGTCCCCGTCGGGGCGCTCCGTCGTCCCCGGGGGCTTGCCTGTCCGTACCAGTCTCCGGGACTTTCCGCACAGATCTACGGCCGGTCCACGTTCTGAGACGAAAATTTCGTCAGCCGATATCGAGCCGCAGGAGATCCTCCTCCGTCTCGCGGCGGACGATCACCCGGGCCGCGCCGTCCGCGACGGCCAGCACCGGGGGCTTGAGGGCGTGGTTGTAGTTGCTCGCCATCGAGCGGCAGTAGGCGCCGGTCGCGGGCACCGCGATCAGGTCGCCGGGGGCCAGGTCGGCGGGCAGGAAGGCGTCCTTGACCACGATGTCGCCGGACTCGCAGTGCTTGCCGACCACCCGGACCAGCATCGGCTCGGCCGTGCTGGTGCGGGAGGCCAGCACCACCGAGTACGCGGCGTCGTACAGCGCGGTGCGGATGTTGTCGGACATGCCGCCGTCCACGCTGACGTAGGTGCGCAGGCCCTCCAGCGGCTTGACGGTGCCGACCTCGTACAGCGTGAACGCGGTGGGGCCGACGATGGCCCGGCCGGGCTCGACGCTGATCCGGGGGACGGCCAGGCCGGCCGCCTCGCACTCGCGCCGGACGATCGCGCCGAGCGCGGCGGCGATCTCGGCGGGCTCGCGCGGGTCGTCCTCGGCGGTGTAGGCGATGCCCAGGCCGCCGCCCAGGTCGACCTCGGGCAGCTCGACGCCGTGCTCGTCGCGGACCTCGGCGAGCAGGCCGACCACCCGGCGGGCGGCGACCTCGAAACCGGCGAAGTCGAAGATCTGCGAGCCGATGTGCGAGTGGATGCCGCGCAGCTCCAGGGCGGGTTCGGCCAGCACCCGGCGGACCGCCTCGGCGGCCAGGCCGCCGGAGAGCGACAGGCCGAACTTCTGGTCCTCGTGCGCGGTGGCGATGAACTCGTGGGTGTGCGCCTCGACGCCGACGGTGATCCGGATCAGCACCGGCTGCCGGACGCCCTGCGCCCCGGCGATCGCCGCCAGCCGCTCGATCTCCTGGAAGGAGTCCACCACGACGTGGCCGACCCCGGCCTTCACGGCCTGCTCCAGCTCGGGCACCGACTTGTTGTTGCCGTGCAGTGCGATCCGCCCGCCCGGCATCCCGGCGGCCAGCGCCACGTGCAGCTCGCCCGAGGAGCACACGTCGACGTTCAGGCCCTCCTCGTGCAGCCAGCGCACCACGGCCTTGGACAGGAACGCCTTGCCCGCGTAGTACACGTCGGCGTCCGCGCCGAAGGCGTCCCGCCAGGCGCGGGCCCGGGCGCGGAAGTCGGCCTCGTCCAGCACGTAGGCGGGGGTGCCGAACTCCTCGGCCAGGGCGCGCACGTCGACGCCGCCGACGGTGAGCGCGCCGTCCGCGCCGCGGGCGACGGTGCGGGCCCACACCTTGGGGTCGAGGGCGTTCAGGTCGGCCGGCGGGGCCTGGTAGTGGCCCTCGGGCAGCACGTCGCCGTGGCGGGGGCCTGCGGGGTGGGCGGAGCGGCTCATCTGGTGAAACTTCCTCGACCTATGGCGAGGGGCGGCCACCGGTCGCCGTCGACCGGTCGCCGCCCCCTGCTGTGCTGCGCTTCGGGGGTCTGGTGCTTACATCCGCTCGGGCGCCGAGACGCCGAGCAGTCCGAGGCCGTTGGCCAGCGTCGTCCGCGTGGCGTCGGCCAGCCAGAGCCGGGCGTGCGTGAGGTCGGTGACCTCCTCGTCGCCCTTCGGCAGGATCTGGCAGTTGTCGTAGAACCGGTGGTAGGCGCGGGCCAGCTCCTCCAGGTACGTGGCCACGTGGTGCGGCTCGCGCAGCTCGCCGGCCTTGGCCAGCACCCGCGGGAACTCGCCGAGCTGGCCGAGCAGGTCGTTCTCCCACTCGGAGCTCAGCAGCTCCGGCTTGAAGTCCGCGCTGCGGGTGATGCCCTTCTCCACCGCGTTGCGCCCCACCGAGCACATCCGGGCGTGCGCGTACTGCACGTAGTAGACCGGGTTCTCCCGGGAGGTGCTGGTCACCAGGTCGATGTCGATGGTGATGGTGGAGTCGGTGGACTGCCGCACCAGCATGTAGCGGGCGGCGTCCACGCCGATCCAGTCGATCACGTCGTCGATCGTGATGATGTTGCCCGCGCGCTTGGAGAGCCGGACCTCCTTGCCGTCGCGCAGCATCTTCACGAACTGGCCGATCATCACCTCGATGTTGCGGTCCATGTCGTCGCCGGCGCAGGCCGCGATGGCCTTCAGCCGGTTGACGTAGCCGTGGTGGTCGGCGCCGAGCATGTAGACCGAGACCTCCGCGCCGCGGTCCCGCTTGCTCAGGTAGTAGGCGGCGTCGGCGGCGAAGTAGGTGGTCTCGCCGTCGGCCTTGATCAGGACGCGGTCCTTGTCGTCGCCGAAGTCGGTGGTGCGCAGCCAGATCGCGCCGTCCCGGTCGAAGACGTGGCCCTGCTCGCGCAGCCGCCCGATGGCCTTCCCGACGGCGCCGGAGTCGTGCAGCGTCTGCTCGGAGAACCAGGTGTCGAAGTGCACGCCGAACTCGGCCATCGAGCGCTGGATCTCGGCGACCATCAGCTTGAGGCCCTCGGTGCGGAACGCCTGGAGCTGCTCGTCCGCGGGCAGGTCGAGGATGCCGGGGACGCCGTCGGTGACGGCCTTGGCGATGTCGGTGATGTACTCGCCGACGTAGCCGTCCTCGGGGGCGGGCTGCCCGTTGGCGGCGGCCTGGAGCGACGTGGCGAACTTGGTGATCTGCACGCCGGCGTCGTTCAGGTAGTACTCGGTCGACACCTCGGCGCCGGTCGCCTTGAGCACCCGGGCCAGCGAGTCGCCGACGGCGGCCCAGCGGACGCCGCCGATGTGGATCGGGCCGGTCGGGTTCGCCGAGACGAACTCCAGGTTGATCCGCAGGCCCTTGAGCGCCTCGTTGCGGCCGTACGCCTCGCCCGCCTCGACGATGGTGCGCGCCAGCTCGCCCTGGGTGGCGGCGTCCAGCGTGATGTTCAGGAAGCCCGGACCGGCGATGTCGACCTTCGCGACGCCGGTGATCTCTCGCAGACGCCCGGCCAGGATCTCCGCGACGGCTCGCGGCGGCTTGCCGGCCGGCTTCGCGAGCTGGAGGGCCACGTTGGTGGCGTAGTCGCCGTGGTCCCTGTTCTTGGGCCGCTCGACCGTCACGTGCGCGGGCACGTCGACGGTCAGCTCGCCCGCCGCGATGGCGGTGCTGACGGCGGCCTGGACTGCCTGGGAGAGTTCTGCGGGTGTCACGGTGCCCAGCCTAGGCGAGACGGGGTACCCGGCCGCCACTCGGTTTGTCCGCCGCGGCGCGCGTCGCCGCTCCGGGCGTGCTTCGTGTCGTCGGACGCCGCTGCTGGCGGGCACATCTCACGGGCGCGGCCCGTCCGGCCGGACGAGTTCCTGCCCCCGTTCGCTCTGGGCTGAATCGGGCCGGGTCACCGCTCGGACTGCGGCGGGCTCCCGAAGTCGTAGGCGAAGCGCCGCCCCGCCGGGGCCGCCGCCCGCAGCCGCCGCACCAGCGCGACCAGCTCCGCCGGGTCGAAGGGCTTCGCCAGGTAGCCGTCCACCCCGACCGACGCGCCGCGCTCCAGGTCGGCCGGCGTGCAGGCGCTCACGATCGCGATCGGCAGGTGCGCGGTGTCCCGCGAGGCGCGCAGCCGGGCCGCCGTCCGCAGGCCGTCCAGCCGGGGCATCACCACGTCCAGGGTGACCACGTCCGGCGCGACCCGGCGGACCACCTCCAGGCACTCGGCACCGTCGGCGGCGGTCACCACCTCGAAGCCCTCCAGCTCCAGGTTGACCCTGATCAGTTGGCGGATCACCTCGCTGTCGTCCACCACGAGGACCCGCCCCGACGTCGCCGCCACCTCACCGAGGGTAGCCGCGCCGCGCCCCCCGCGTCCGGCCTTTGGAGCACCTGCTGACGGCCCGTCGGACGGCACCGGACCGGGCCGGGGAAACCCGTGCACGGAGCACGGAGTTTCCCTGGTAGTGTTTTCCCCGTCAGGCCGGGCAGCACCGCGAGGTCAGCCCAGGCCCCCGTAGCTCAGGGGATAGAGCACCGCCCTCCGGAGGCGGGTGCGTAGGTTCGAATCCTACCGGGGGCACCACCGCAACAGAGGCTCGGATCCACGGGATCCGGGCCTTCTCCGCGTTCCGGGGCACTGTCAGGGGCGGCCGCTACGGTCCGGCCATGACGATCAGACCTTCCAGCACCTGGCGCGAGGACGTGGCGGCGGAGGCCCGCGAGGTGGCGGCGGGCCGCCTGGAGCCCGGGGACGCCTTCCTGGCGGGGCTCTTCCCGGAGGCGCTGCTGACCGCCACGGACACCGTCCTCCAGGAGTTCGAGACCGACGTGCGGGCGCTGGCGGAGCTGTCCGACGAGCGGGTCATGGCGGTGGTCGAGCGGGTGGTGCTCGCGCTGAACGCCGTCAACGAGTCGTTCGACGGGGCCGGCTACGAGACCGACGAGCGGGAGCAGCTCTGCGAGTACATCGACCGGGTGCTGGCGGACGGCGGCGTCGACGTCCCGGCGCTCGCGGGGCGCCTCGGCATCGACCGCTACGAGATCACGGACGAGTGGCGCGACTGGTGACGGCCGCCGACGGGACGTGACGGGGCCCGGGCCCGCCGGGGTGTGGCAGGGTGACCGGGTGATGATCTCTCCCGAACAGGTCCGGCTGGTCTCCGGGGCGTCCGCGCCGATCCTGCTGCTGGGCGGCGCCCCCGTGCACGGCGGCCTGCCGGTGCTGCGGGTCGCGGACGGGGCGGTGCCCGCGCTGGACGGCTGGTCGGTGTTCGCCCGGCTCACCATGTGCGTGCTGGACGGGCCCGGCGACGCGGGCTGCGTCTTCCCCACCCTGGGCGGCTCCTTCGACACCGACGGCGTCGCCCGCTGGTGCGAGGAGGTCGAACGGGCCGGCGGGGCGCTGGTCGTCTCCCTCCCCGACCCCGCCGACCTGACCGGGCGGATCGACTGGCCGGCCCTGCTCGACGGCGGCTCGCACGGCGGTTTCGCCCCCGCGATGGGCTGACCGCCCGTCAGCGCGGCCCGGGGAACTGTCGGCAGACGAAGGGGGACAAACCAGGGGCCCGGGGAATGGCGGGGCCGTGCTGCTGGGGGTCGGAGCCCATCGAAGGTCCGTGCTGCTGCGTGCCTGAAACGGAACCGGAAGCAGATGCGCCCAACGGCAGTGAACCGTCAGCAGACCCGGGCTCGCCGTTCCCCGAGCCCCTGGCGGGGCTCTCCCGAGGCCCTGGTTCGGGGCTCTCAGCTCGCTTCGGCGAGGAGTTCGGCGATGGTGTGGTCGAAGGCGGCGCTGTAGGAGGTGTCGGCGGTGTCGCCGCCCTGCTGGTAGCCGCCGATGACGCCGATGACCTCTCCGGTGGCGGTGTCGACGAAGGGGCCGCCGCTGGTGCCGCCGGGGAAGGCGGGGCAGTCGATGCGGCGCTGGTAGGTGTCCTGGCGGGTGGTGGTGTTGGTGCAGAGGAGGGGGAGTTCGGCGTTGGCGGGGTAGCCGTAGAGGCGGGTCAGGGCCGTCCAGGAGGCGTGGGTGCCGATCGGGTTGCCGCCGACGGCGTCCTCGATCTGGCGGCCGTCGCGGGGGGCGACGGCGAGGATGGCGAAGTCCTCGTCGGGGTCGCCGCTGTTGCGCCAGCCGTCGGCGGTGTAGATCTTGGTGACCTGCCAACTGCCGTACGGGGCGCGGCCGTCGCGGTAGCCGGGGACGAAGGTGGTGCCGCTCGCGGTGGAGAGGCAGTGGGCGGCGGTGAGGATCAGGTTGCGGCCGGGGCTGTCGATGACGCTGGCGGTGCAGAAGTGGTGGCCGGGGGCGACCGGGCCGGAGAACAGGGCGCCGACCCGGCGGGATTCGGCGTCGTCGGGGGCGGTGGTGGTGACGCCGAGCGGGGTGCCGGGCGAGGTCTGCGGGGCGGGGTCGGCGGCGGGCGAGGGCGAGGGGGACGGGGAGGGCGGGGGCGTCGGGGCGGGTGCGGCGGTGGCGGGGACGGCCAGGGCGACGGTGTCGCTGCTCGGCCGGTCCGGGTGCCGCGGCGGGTGGGCGGTGAGCAGTCCGGCGGCCGTCAGCGCGCCGACGGCGCCGAGGGCGAGGAAGGAGGTGAGCGCGGCCGTCCGCAGCGGGCGGTGGCCGTCCTGTCCGGTGTGTCGTCCCATGGGCTGTCCCGTTCTCGCCGGTCCTGTTCGTGGTGGTGCCCGTGCCGGCGTTCCGGCGCGGGCGCGTGCCGGACGGCTTCCCCAATATCGGCCGTCGAACTGGGAAAGCCGTCAGAACTTGCTGGGAGGTCGATGGGTTTCCGGTGCCGCCGGGCGGCGGGGCCGGACGTCCGGTGCGGGTCAGACCGCCGTGGCGCGGGCCTCGGCGGCGGTGTCCTCGCCCCGGGCCTCGCCGGGGGCGGGGCGGTGGTTGATCATCAGGAAGGCGACCAGCGCGGCGCCCAGCAGGATGGCCATCGCGACGGTGGTGGCGACGGCGTAGCCGTGCACGGCGCCGTTGGCCTGCACCAGCGGGTCGGTGGGGTTGCGGGCGGCCAGGTAGGTCGCGGTGACGCTGGCGGCGATGGTGTTGAGCAGGGCGGTGCCGATCGAGCCGCCGACCTGCTGGGCGCTGTTGATGATGGCGGCGGCAGCGCCGGTCTCCTGCGGGGCGACGTTCAGGGTGGCCAGGCTCATGGTGGGCATGAAGACCAGGCCCATGCCGAAGCCGAGCAGCAGTTCGGCGGGCAGCACCATGGTGGCGTAGGGGCTGTCGACCTTGATCTGGGTGAGCCAGGCCATCCCGGCGGCGCCGAGCAGCAGGCCGGGGACGACCAGGTTGCGGGTGGGGATGCGGGTCATCAGCCGGGAGGCGATGCCGGCGGCGCTGATCACGATGGCGGCGGTCATCGGCAGGAAGGAGACGCCGGCCTTGATCGGCGAGTAGCCCTTGATCACCTGCAGGTAGTAGGTGAGGAAGAGGAACAGGCCGAACATGCCGATCACGGCGAGCCCGACGGAGAGCGCGCCGCCGGCCCGGTTGCGGTCGCTGATCAGGTGGATCGGCAGCAGGGCGTGCTCGGTGCGCCGTTCGACCAGGGCGAAGACGGCGAGCAGGGCGACGCCGGCGCAGAGCGAGGTGAGCACCAGCCAGTCGTCCCAGCCGCGGGAGACCGCCTCGGAGGTGCCGTAGACGATGGCCAGCAGGCCGCCGCAGCCGAGCACCGCGCCGGGCAGGTCGAGCCGGACCCGGCGGGAGCGGTCGACGTGGTCGCGGACCAGCAGGTAGTACGCGCCGATGCCGGTGACGATCGCGATCGGGATGTTGACGTACAGGCACCAGCGCCAGGACAGGTACTCGGTGAGCAGTCCGCCGGTGATCAGGCCGATCGCCGCGCCGCCGCCGGCCAGGGCGCCGAAGATGCCGAAGGCGGTGGCGCGTTCGCGCGGGTCGCGGAAGGTGACGGAGAGCAGCGAGAGCGCGGACGGGGCGAGCAGTGCGCCGAAGGCGCCCTGGAGGGCGCGGGCGGCGAACAGCATGCCGCCGGTGGTGGCGAAGCCGCCGATGCCGGAGGCGAGGGCGAAGCCGAGCAGGCCGACCAGGAAGGTCCGCTTGCGGCCGAAGAGGTCGCCGATCCGGCCGCCGAGCAGCAGCAGTCCGCCGAAGGCCAGCGTGTAGGCGGTGATCACCCACTGCCGGTTGGCGTCGGAGATGTCGAGCGCCTTCTGCGCGGACGGGAGGGCGATGTTCACGATCGTCGCGTCGAGGACGATCATCAGCTGGGCGATGGCGATGACCGCCAGGGCCCACCAGCGGCGCGGGTCCGGGGCGGGGGTGTCGGGGGCTTGCTGGGGTGTCACCGTGGGGCCGCCTTCCGCCGATCGGGAGTGGGGCAGGGCGCGTACGGCGCTCTTCCCAGGGAAACCCCCGAGCGGGACGACGGCAAGGCGAATTGTCTGGTTTGTCAACATGTGGGACGGCGGTCCCGGGTGCCCGGCCGCATCGGCCACCCGGGACGCGGTCGTCCGGTTACAGCGCGCTCAGCTCGGTGACCAGGTCGTCCAGGCCCAGCGAGCCCTGGGACAGCGCCGCCATGTGCCAGCCCTTGAGGTCGAACTCCGCGCCGCGCGCCTCGGCCGCCGCGCGGGCCGCGGCCCGGCCGCGCAGCCAGGCCCGTTCGCCCAGCTTGTAGCCGATCGCCTGGCCGGGCAGGCCGAGGTAGCGCACCAGTTCGCTGTCCAGGAAGTCGGCGGACAGGCCGCAGTAGGCGCCGAAGAACTCGCGGGCCCGCTCGGGCCGCATCGGCTCGCCGGGGGCGAACGGCGAGTCGGCGGGGAAGTCCAGCTCGGCGTGCATGCCGATGTCGACGATCACCCGCAGCGCCCGCATCATCTGGGCGTTCAGGTAGCCGAGGCGGTGGCCCGGGTCGGTCAGGTAGCCCAGCTCGTCCATCAGGCGCTCGGCGTACAGCGCCCAGCCCTCCATGTTGGCGCTGACCCCGCCCAGGGTGACCTGGTAGGTGGAGAGCCGGTCGGCGACGTACGTCCACTGCCCGAGCTGCAGGTGGTGGCCCGGGACGCCCTCGTGGTACCAGGTGGAGACCAGGTCCCACTCGGGGAACGCCTCCCGGCCCAGGGTCGGCAGCCAGGTCCGGCCGGGGCGGGAGAAGTCCAGCGAGGGCTGGGTGTAGTACGGGGCGGCGGCGCTGCCGGGCGGGGCGATCCGCGACTCGACCTCGAGCAGCGGCTCGGCCAGGTCGAAGTGGGTGCCCTGGAGGTCGCTGATCGCCCGGTCCATCAGGCCCTGCAGGTACTCCTGCACCTGCTGCTCGCCGCGGATCGCCGGGCCGTCGGTCTCCAGCCACTTCATCGCCCGCATCGGGGTCGCGCCCGGCAGGACCTTCTCCGCCTCGACCCGCATCTGCGCGTCCAGCTCGTGGAACTGCTCCCAGGCCCAGCGGTACGCCTCGTCCAGGTCGAGCTCGGCGCCCGTCCAGAACCGCACCCAGCGGGTGTAGCGCTCCCGGCCGGCCGCGTCGGGGGTGCCCTGGGCGGCGGGGGCGTACGTGTCGCGCATCCAGTCGCGCAGCCCGGCGAGCGCGGCGGTGGCCTCGACCGCGGTGGCGGCCAGCTGCTCGCGCAGGTGCTCGGGGGCCGGGGCGACCAGGTCGCCGAACCAGCCGCCGGGCCGCTCGCCGTCGATCCACTCGGCGAACTGGCCCACCACCGTCTCCACCTGGCGCGGCGCCGACAGCAGGCCGCGCCGGACGCCCTCCTCCAGGCTCGCCCGGTACTGGGCCATCGCCAGCGGGAAGCGGGCCAGCCGGCGGCCGAGCCGCTGCCAGTCCTCGTCGGTGGCGGTGGGCAGCAGGGTGAACATCTCGCGGGTGTTGTGCACCGGCGAACCCAGGTTCCGGACGCTGCGGTAGCCCTCCCCCGCGTCGTGCACGGCCAGTTCGGCGGTCAGCCGCTCGCGCAGCAGCCGGGCGCAGCGGCGTTCGGCCTCGTCCTCGACCGGCCCGGACGCCTCCAGCGCGTCCAGTGCCTCCAGGGTGCGGCGGGCCAGGTCCGCGGTGGCTTCGATGCCCTCGGGCGACAGGTCGGTGAGCCGGTCGTCGTCCGGGTTGAGGCCGAGGTAGACCGCGGTCAGCGGGTCGGCGTCGGCGAGCGCGTGGACGTAGGAGTCGGCGAGGCGGCGCGGGGTGGGGCCGCTCGGGCGGGGAACGTTCGGTTCATGAGCCATCCGGCCATCCTGTCGCAGCCGCAGGCGAATTCAACCCCCTGTTTGCTCACGGCGTCAGCCCCTGGCCGGGGTCGGTCGGCGGATGCTGCGCCACGGGTCCCAGGTGGGGCGGCCGCGGGTGACCGGGTAGAACGCCAGGCCGATCAGCACCGCGCAGAAGTGCCCCAGATCGGTGAACGTGTGCGAGACCAGCAGCGGCACCAGGTAGAACCCGACCAGCCCGCACCCGTACACCCAGCGCCACGCCCCGGCCAGCCCGTACGTCAGCACGCCCTCCACGCCGGCCAGCGCGTACGACACGCCCACGTCCACCGTGGTCGACATGTTGAACGGCAGCACGTGGTGGTTGACGCCCCAGGCGACCACGCCCTCGCTGACGAAGGTCGCCAGCACGTGCGCGGTCAGCGCGACGGTCAGCCAGCGGCGGGTGCCCAGCCAGCGCTCGGCCGGCACGTGGAAGACGTGGAAGACCACGAAGTAGAAGAGGAAGTTCGCCTGCTCGGTCCAGATCAGGCTGGCCAGCAGGGCGTGCACCGGGCGCGAGGTGAGCTGGTCGACGTTGGTGGAGCGCTTCTGCAGGAAGTAGTCCAGCGACGCCGGATCCATCCGGGCCACCACGAAACTGGTGAACGCCAGCAGCACCAGCCACACGTACGTCCCCGGCGACCGCCCGATCCACCGCCACACCGCCCGCACCCACCGCACCGGCCGCTCCTCACCGTCCTCCGCTGGCCCCCGTCGACAGTCTGCGACCGCGGACCCGGCCCCGCCCGACGGGGAACCCGCCGGTCGCGGCCGTGCGGAGGGGGTGCGGCGGAGGGGGTGCCGCGGCCCGCCCGAGGTCTACCCTGGCACCCATGGCAGCGACCCCCTCCCCCGTCGGGGACCCCGTCGACGACCCCACCGCCGCGCAGCGCCCCCGCCGCGCCACCTACCGGAGGCTGCCCGTCCAGCAACGGCGCGAACAGCTGATCGCCGTCGCCCTCGAACTCTTCGCCGTCCGCCCGCCCGAGGAGGTCTCCCTGGACGACGTCGCGGAGGCCGCGGGCGCCTCCCGGCCGCTGGTCTACCGCTACTTCGCAGGCGGCAAGCAGCAGTTGTACGAGGCGGCGCTGCGCAGCGCCGCCTCCGAACTCACCACCCGCTTCACCGTCGAACCCACCGACGGCACCCCCACCCAGCAGCTCGGCGCCGTCCTGCACCGGTACTTCGACTTCGTCGGCGAGCACGCCGCCGGCTACGGCGCGCTGCTGCGCGGCGGCTCGGTCGTCGAGACCGCGCGCACCTCCGCCATCGTCGACGACGTGCGCCGCGCCGCCCTCCGGCGCACCCTGCGGTACCTGGGGGTGCGGGAGGCCGGACCGCGACTGACCCTGCTGGTCCGCTCCTGGATCTCGGTGGTCGAAGCCTCCGCGATCAGCTGGCTCGACGAGGGGCGGCAGATTCCGGCCGACTCGCTCTGCGCCTGGCTGGTCGACCAGTTCGTGGTGATGGCCGCGGCCACCGCCGTCCGCGACCCCCAGACCGCGGAGGTCCTGCGGGGCTGGCTGGCGCTGGAGACGGCCCAGAGCCCGGCGGGAGTGCTCATTGCGCGTCTGCGCGAGATGGGACTGTAACGGTCAGGGGCTCGGCTACGAACGGCGGGACGCGAAATCAGGGGCTCGGGGAACGGCGAGTCCGTGCTGCTGGTGGTCGGAGCCCATCGGAGGTTGAGGCGGCTGCGTGTCTGTGACGGAACCGGAAGCCGATGCGCGCTCCGGCAGTGAACCGTCAGCAGACTGGGCCTCGCCGTTCCCCGAGCCCCTGGCGGGGGCTCTCGCCGTTCCCCGAGCCCCTGGTGGTGCTCTCCCGAGCTCCTGGGGTCACGCTTGGCCGAGGGTGGTCTCCTGGCGGCCCAGGCCGGTGACTTCGAGGGTGAGCTTGTCGCCCGCGCGGAGGAAGGGCGTGCCGGGGCGGCCGAGGGTGACGCCGGCGGGGGTGCCGGTGATGACGATGTCGCCGGGGTCGAGGCGCATGAAGTGGGTGAGGTAGCGGACGGTCTCGTGCACCGGGAAGATCATGTCGGCGGTGGAGCCGTTCTGGCGGAGCTCGCCGTTGACCCACAGGCGCAGGTCGAGGGCCTGCGGGTCGCCGAGTTCGTCGGGGGTGACCAGCCAGGGGCCGAGCGGAGTGAAGGTCTCGGCGGACTTGCCCTTGTCCCACTGGCCGCCGCGGTCGAACTGGAAGGCGCGTTCGGTGACGTCGTTGGCGGCGGCGTAGCCGGCGATGATCGCGGCGGCGTCGGCCGGGGTGTCGAGGTAGCGGCCGGTGCGGCCGATGACGACGGCGAGTTCGACCTCGTAGTCGGTCTTCTCGCTGCCGCGCGGGACGAGCACCTGGTCGCCCGGGCCGACCAGGGTGTTGACGGGCTTGAGGAAGACCACCGGCTCGGCCGGGATCGCGGCGCCCGCCTCGGCCGCGTGGTCGCGGTAGTTGAGGCCGATGCCGACGATCTTGCCGGGGCGGGCGACCGGCGGGCCGACGCGTTCGCCGGTGAGGTCGGTGGGCGGGAGGGCGGCGAGGGCGGCGGGGTCGAGCGCCGCCGGGTCGAACCCGGCGAGGAAGGCGCCGTCGAGGTCGGGGGTGAGCGGGCGGAGGTCGCGGGCGGTGCCGTCGGGGGCGAGCACGACCGGCCGTTCTGCGCCGGCAGGGCCCACGCGGAGGAGCTTCACTGTCCGTCACCACCTGTTCGTCTCGGGGGCGGGTCATCCCCCGCCCCGGGACATCGAGGTATATCAGGGGTGATCACCTTCGGAACAGCGGTGCCGCTTCGGCGAATTCCTCCCAATCGGAGGGGGCCGGGCGGAGGTCGAATCATCGGCCCGCACCCTTGACACCGCCCGGCCCGGTGGCCGTCAGGTCTCGCGCTGCGGCCGGTAGTCGGCCTCCTCGACGCCGAACGTCCAGGCGACGCCGGCCCGGGCGGTGCGGGTGCCGGGCGGGACGCGCAGGTAGTAGGTGCGGTGGGTGCCGTCCGGTTCGGGGGTGGAGTTGACCACCTCGACCATCACCACCGGCTCGTCGTCGGGCAGTTGGATCCGCCACAGGACGCCGGTCCCGTCCCGGTGCAGGGGCTCGGCGCCGGACTCGGCGAGGTAGCGGTCGTAGCCGAAGTGCTCCAGCATGACGCGGCGCAGTTCGGCGTTCTCCTCGGCGCGGATCCGCTCGGGGGTGAGGCCGGTCAGCCGGTCGGGGAAGTCGGCTGGGACGGGCATGCCGCGCCAGGCGTGCAGGGCGAAGCCGTCGGCGTAGGCGAGCGCGGGGCCGTCGGCGCGGTCGAGCCGGCCGGCCTCGTCGCGGTGCAGGGCGGTGGGGCGCTCGCTGAGCAGCACGGTGCGCTCGTACGGCCACCACCAGCCGGTCTGGCGGGCGACGCCGGCCAGTGCGGCGAGGGCCGCGTCGCCGGTGCCGGCGGTGTCGAAGGCGGCGAACCAGGCGGCGTCGTGCTGGCCGGCCACCGCGTCCAGCAGGGCGAGCCGGACCTTGCCGCGATGCTCGGCGGCGGCCTGCCGGAGCGCCCGGTTCTCGGGCTTGCGGGCCTCGTGCCAGTCGTCGATCGGCTCGGGCTCGGCGGCGAAGTGGTCGAGCAGCGCGGTGCGGACGCGTTCGGCGGGCAGGTCGGTGGTGCCGGCGAGTTCGGCGCCGGTGGTGTTCCACAGCTCGGCCCAGCCGGCCGGGCCGAGCGCGGCGTGGGCGGCGGTGCGGGCCCGCTCCCAGGCGGCGGTGCGCACCTGCTCGCGCACGCTCGCCCCGAACTCGCCCGGGTGGTCGAGGAGTTCGGCGAGGGCGGCGCGCGGCGAGGGGTGCCAGCGGAACTCGGCGGGCTCGGCCAGCCCGGCGGCCCGGTAGGCGTCCCTGACGGCCTGTTCGGCGGTGGCCCGGTCGGCGGGGCCGGTGGCGGCGGCGACGGCCCGCCAGTGGGCCGCCGAGAGGTCGGCCGGGCGGCCGGTCAGCTGGCTGGTCATCGGTTCTCCGTGTGCTGGGGTCCTGGGTCCGGTACGGGGGCGGGTGCCGGGTGGGGGCTCAGTCGGCGACCATGCGGACCGCGCCGGGCGCGTACTCGCGCTGGCGGACCACCCGGAACCAGCCGCTGGGCAGGGTGATCGCCGCGTGCTCCTCGTGGACGACCTTGCCGCCCTCCGGCAGGTGCAGCCAGGCGGGGGCGAACTGGCCGCCCTCGCGGACGAGTTCGCCCGGACCGAGCACCGCGTGGGCGTGCCCGGTCACCTCGCCGAGGGCCAGCACCAGCCGCCCCCGGCCGTCCCGCGGCCGGCGCGCCATGTGTGCGACGGCGCCCGGCACGGCGCTCGGCGCGACCGGCACGATCAGTACGTCTCCCTGGCGGTACACCGGGCCTCCCGCGGTCAGGTCCGGCCCGCTGCCGAACTCCGTGCCACGGAAACTAGGCCGTGCCACCGACAACCGCGCTCCCGTCGCGTCCTTCGTGCGGGTGAAGTCACGGGCGCCTGGTAGACAGGTCTCCGGCCCCCGCGGGCCGCGACGACGGACAGCAGCGGTACGACGAAGCAGCGAGGAGCAGCGCATGGTTGTCAGGGACCACGCCGAGGAGTTCCACGGCCTCCCGGTCACCGATTTCCACACCGCCCGGACGAAGGGCGACCTCCCGGCGGCGGGCGCCACCGCCTGGCGGGTCGGCCTGGACTGGGAGGACGAGGACGGGGAGTTCCCCGCGCTGTGGCAGGCGTTCCTGGACACCGTCGACCTGTCGGAGGTCACCGCGCTGGTGCTGGGCCGCTGGTTCCCGGAGGAGCCGGAGCCGCTGTCCGAGGCGCTGCCGCTGATCCTCGCCGCCGCCGACCGGCTGCCCGCGCTGCGCGCGCTGTTCCTGTGCGACGTCACCGGCGAGGAGTGCGAGATCTCCTGGATCCAGATGTGCGACATCACGCCGGTGTTCGAGACCTTCCCGCTGCTGGAGGAGCTGGTGGTGCGCGGCGCCAGCGAGGACTACGAGGACAAGGAGCGGCTCGGTCTGAAGCCCGTCCGGCACGAGAGGCTGAGGGCGCTGCGCTTCGAGTCCGGCGGCCTGCCCGCCACGATCGTCCGGGCGGTCGGCGCCTGCGACTTCCCGGCGCTGGAGAAGCTGGAGCTGTGGCTCGGCGTCCAGAACTACGGCGGCGACTGGACGTCGGAGGACCTCGCCCCGTTCCTGTCCGGCGCCAAGCTGCCCGCGCTGACGTACCTGGGCCTGCAGGACTCCGAGATCCAGGACCGGATCGCCGCGCTGGTCGCCCGGGCCCCCGTGGTACCCCGGCTGACCGGCCTGTCGCTGTCCATGGGCGCGCTCACCGACGAGGGCGCGGCGGCGCTGCTGGAGGGCCAGCCGCTCACCCACCTGAAGACCCTGGACCTGCACCACCACTACCTCACCGAGGGCATGCAGCAGCGGCTGCGCGAGGCGCTGCCCGGGGTCGCGATCGACCTCTCCGACGCCGAGGACCCGGGCGACAACTGGCGCTACGTCGCGATCTCCGAGTAGGCGGGACGAGGGAGTTGACGCGCAACCAGTTGGTCGTCCTGGGCTGCCCGGGGCACCGCCGGGTCACCCTGTTCGCCGCCGCGGCCCGCGCCGCGGGGCGGCCGGAGCCCGTCGTGCTGCCCTGGGCCGACCTGCTGCGCGGGCGGTACGAGCTGCCGCCCGGCGCGGTGGTCCGGCCCGACTCGCCCGGCGAGGACCCGGAGGCCGACCGGCTGCTGCGCGGCCCCGTCCTCGGCGCGGGCTACGCCGCGACCCGGGTCGAGGGCGGCCCCGCCTGGTACGCGGGCGTCACCGCCGCCCTGCGCGGGCTGGCCGCCCGGCCCGGGGTGCGCCTGCTCGGCGACCCGGACGAGATCGCCGTGATGTTCGACAAGCGGCGCACCCACGCCCGGCTGGCCGCCGCCGGGGTGCCGGTGCCGCCCGCGCTGCCGGGTGAACCGCCGTCCGGGTTCGAGGAGTTGAAGGAGCGGCTGGCGGACGCCGGGATGCACCGGGTGTTCCTCAAGCCGGTGCACGGCTCCTCCGCGTCCGGCGTGGTGGCGCTGGAGTTCGGGCCGGGCGGGCGGGTGCAGGCCACCACCTCGGTGGAGCTCACCCCGGAGGGGCTGCACAACTCGCTCGCCGTCCGCCGCTACCGCTCCGCGGCCCAGGTCGCCGAACTCGTCGACCGCCTCGCCCCCGAGGGCCTGCACGTCGAGCGCTGGATCCCCAAGTCCGGCCAGCACGGCCGCGTGGCGGACCTGCGGGTGCTGGTCGTCGGCGGCCGGGCCACCCACGCGGTGGTCCGCACCAGCCGGCACCCCATGACCAACCTGCACCTCGGCGGCGCCCGCGGCGAGACCGCCCTCGCCCGGACCGCGGCGGGCGGTCACTGGCCCGAGCTCCTCGCCACCGCGGAGGCCGCCGCGAGGTGCTTCCCGCACGCCCCCATGGTCGGCGTCGACCTCCTCCCGCACTCCCGCTGGCGCCGCGCCCTGGTCGCCGAGGTCAACGCCTTCGGCGACCTCCTCCCCAACCTCCCCGGCCTCCCCGAGGGGCCGGCCCCGGGCCTGGACACCTACGCGGCGCAACTGGCTTCCCCCGCGTATGCGCCCAGGGGCTCGGCCGAGAACGGACGAGAGAGCCCCACCAGGGGCTCGGGGAACGGCGAGGCCCAGTCTGCTGACGGTTCACTGCCGGAGCGCGCATCGGCTTCTGGTTCCTGTTACGGCACGCAGCAGCACGAA
>NZ_JBHUWH010000116.1:0-18976 GCF_042670125.1 Kitasatospora sp. NPDC057198
GACGGTCACCACGACCGTCCCCGCCCCTCGTCCGTCCCCGCCCCTCCGCCGTTCCCGCGCGGTCACACCGTCCGGTCGCGCCCCGCGCCCCAGCCCGCCACCGCGGCGACCGCGGCCAGCACCAGCATCACCAGCAGCGTCGCGTCCCAGCCGCCGGTCACCTGGTGCAGCGCGCCCGCGCCGACCGGCCCGGCCGCCGCCACCAGGTAGCCCACCGCCTGGCTCATCCCGCCCAGCCGGGCCGCGCCCGCCACGCTGTGGGTGCGCAGCACGATGAACGCCAGGCCCAGGCCCAGCGAGCCGCCCTGCGCCAGGCCCAGCACCGTCGCCGAGAACCAGGCCCCGGACACCGGCGCCAGCAGCAGCCACAGCACGCCCGCGCCGTTCAGCCCGGCCATCACCAGCGCCAGGCCGCGCTGCCGGGTCATCCGGCCCGCCAGCAGCGGCACCAGGAAGGCGCCGGCCACCTGCACCAGGTTGCTGAACGCGAACACCAGGCCCGCCTCGCCGCGCGGCATCCCGTGGTCGGCCAGGATCGTCGGCATCCACGCCACCAGGGTGTACACCAGCAGCGAGGAGACGCCCATGAACACGCTGATCTGCCAGGCCAGCGCGGACTTCCACGGGCTGGCGCCGGCCTCCGGGACGGGCAGCGCCGGGGCCACCCGCAGCGGCACCGTGCGCTCCTGGCGGGCCTTCAGCACCTGCGGCAGCCAGGCCACCGCGGCGACCAGCGCCAGCACCGACCAGGCGCCCAGCGACGCCTGCCAGCCGCCGCCCAGCGCGTGCTCCAGCGGCACCGACAGGGCGGCCGCCAGGGTCGCGCCGACCAGCATGGTGGTCGAGTAGACGCCGGTCATCATGGCCGCCTTGTGCGGGAACTCCCGCTTCACCAGGCCCGGCATCGACACGTTCAGCACGGCGATCGCCACGCCGATCACCACGCAGCCCGCGTACAGCGCCGCCACCGAGGGCAGCACCCGCAGCAGCACGCCCGCGCCCAGCGCCAGCACCGCGCCGAGCACCACCCGCTCGGTGCCGAAGCGCCGGGTCAGCCGCGGGGTGAGCGGTGCGCCCACGCCCTGGAACAGCACCGGCACGGTGGTGATCAGGCCGCTCGCGGTGGCGGACAGGCCGAAGGTCCGCTGGATCTCCGCGACCATCGGCGAGACCGCGGCCAGGCAGGCCCGCATGTTCAGGGCCACCAGCACGATCCCGGCCAGCAGCAGGGCGGGGTGGGCGAAGCGGGCGGCGGTTCGGGTACCGACCTTCTGGTCGAGGGCGGGCTGGACGGCACGGGTGACGGACATGGCTGCGCTGACTCTCTGTGCTCTGGTGCTGTTCTGCGGGGACGGCGGGCGCGGGCCCCGCGTCACTTCCGGGCGGCGATCGCGGCGATCAGTTGCTCCACCGCCGCGGTCGGCTCCGCCAGCAGCGCCCGGCAGGCCGCCTCGGCGCGCTCCGGGTCCCGGCTCTCGATCGCGTCGACCAGGGCGGCGTGGGTGGCGATCACCACCTCGGGCATCTCGTGGTCGCCGAACGCGGTGCGCATCGACTCCCGCACCGAGGCCCCGAAGTACCGGTAGACCTCGGTCAGCGCCGGGTTGTGCGCGGCCTCCACCACGGCGGTGTGGAACTCCAGGTCGTGCTCGACGGTGGCCTCCCGGCCGGCCCGCTCGGGGTGCGCGGCCATCACCTCGGCCTCGCGCGCCAGCGCGGCCCGCATCCGGGCCAGGTCGTCGGGGGTGTGCCGCTCGGCGGCCAGCCGGGCCGCCTCGGTCTCCAGCGCGGCCCGCACCTCCAGTACGTCTCGCACGCCCGAGCGCTGCACCCCGCGCAGCACCGCCGCCGGGTCGCTGGTCGAGCGGACGAACGTCCCCTCCCCCTGCCGCGACACCAGCATCCCCGCGTGCACCAGCACCCGGATCGCCTCGCGCACCGTGTTGCGCCCCACCTGCAGCCGCTCGGCGAGCTCGTGCTCGGTGGGGATCCGCGCCCCCACCGCCCAGACGCCGGAGGCCAGTTGCTCCCGCAGCTGGTCGATCGCGGCATCCACCAACGACCGCCGCCCCGCCGCCTGCAACCCCTCCACGCCGGGCTCCTCTCCGCACTCGCCGACCGACCTGCCCGGTCATCCTACAACCTCTTGCCCGGTCATCCTACAACCGGCCTCCAGGTGTGGAGATTTGGCGCACTTCTTCGTCATTTGCCGGAAAATGTAGGGGAAATAACGCGGATTTCAAAAAATGGCGGCCGGATTCCACCGGGTATTTTCCCCGGTCCGGCCGTTCTCCTGCGCGCCGCGATCCCGGTGGTTAATGTTCCTTCCGGTACCGGCAAAGCGCCGGAACCGCACGGTCCAATTGGGGGTAGTGATGGAAAAGGCTCGACGTCGCACGGCCGCCCTGGCACTGGCGGTCGCATTCGGGGTGGGAATTCCGCTGGTGACCGCCCCGAGCGCGTTCGCCGGCGCCGGTGACTGCGGAGTCGGAACGGACGCGGACGCCTGCCTCTACGCCGACGCGAACTACAGCGGCTTCATGTCCTGGTTCAACACCTACTGGAACACGTCGGTCGTGACCGTGAACCTGTCGTACGGCGGCTTCAACGACCGGATGTCCTCCTGGATCAACAACGGCCCGCACGACGCCAGGTGGTTCTGGGACTCGAACGCCCACGGCGACAGCAGGTGCGTGAACAACTACTCGTACAACTCCTACGTCGGCTGGTACGACAACGACGAGGCGAGCAGCATCCAGGTCTACACCGACGGGAAGGCGTGCTGACCTCGGTCGCAATTCCGGCGGGCCGCCCCGGTGGGGCGGCCCGCTCCGCAGGTGGGGAGGGGAAAATACATGGCAGGGGTCAGGATTTCGGGCGTCCGCAGGACGTACGGGGAGAGCGGCGGGAAAGTCCACGCGGTGAAGAACGTCGATCTTGAAATTCGCGACGGCGAATTCATCGTCCTGATGGGCGCCAGCGGCTCCGGGAAAACCACGCTGCTCAACCTGATCGGCGGCCTGGACCGGGCCACGGCGGGCCGGCTGGAAGTGCTGGGGGAGGACCTCGCGGAGCTGTCCGAGGCGCGGCTGGCCGCGCTGCGGCTGACCTCCGTCGGTTTCGTGTTCCAGGAGTTCAACCTGCTGCCCGAGCTCACCCTGGCGGAGAACGTCGCCCTGCCGCTGGAGGGCGCGGGCACGCCCCGGGCCGAGGCCCGCCGCCGGGCCGACGAGGCGCTGGGCCGGGTCGGCCTGGCAGGGCTCGGCCCGCGCTTCCCCGACGAGGTGTCCGGCGGCCAGCAGCAGCGCGCCGCGATCGCCCGCGCGGTGGTGGGCGAGCGCCGCCTGCTGCTCGCGGACGAGCCGACCGGCGCGCTCGACTCGGAGACCGGCACCCAGGTGATGCGGCTGCTGCGTGAGCTGTGCGACTCCGGGGTGACGGTCGTCGTCTCCACCCACAACCCGGCCAACGCCGAGTACGCGGACCGGGTCGTGCGGATGCGGGACGGCCGGATCGACGCGGTCACCGCCGGCGTCCCCGGCACCCCCGCCGTCCCCGGCACCCCCGCCGTCCCCGGCACCCCCGCCGCCCCCGCCGCCCCCGGGCGGTCCGCGTGAGGCGGGAACGCGAGACGGCGCTCTGGCTGGCCTGGCGCCTGGTGATCGGCCGGGGCTGGCGGCGGTTCACCCTGGTGGCGCTGTTCGCCGTCCCGGTGCTGCTGTCCGCAGCGTCCCTCCAGGTCATCGGCATGCTGAACCTGACCGGGGAGCAGAAGGCGCAGTCCAGGCTCGGCGGGGCCCACCTGGCGCTGGCGGTACCGCAGACCGGTGACGGGCGAGCCGGGGACGGGCGGGCCGGGCAGGACGCCGCCCCGTCCGGCGGCCCCGGCGAGGTGGTGGCGGTCCGGTCCTCGCCGGTGTTCCCGCTGCTCCTCTCCGGCACGACCCAGGAGGTCGGCTACCGGGAGAGCGACTGGTCCAGCCCGCTGACCTCCGGCCTGCTGCGCCCGCTGACCGGGCGGCTGCCGGCCGCCGACGACGAGATCGCCGTCTCCCGGACGCTCGCCGAGGAGGAGCACCTGGCGCCGGGCGACACCGTGGTCTTCCCGTGGGCCCCGGCGTCGGCGAGGCCCGTCCGGATCGTCGGCACCGTCGAGGACCCGACCGCCTACCGGGCCCGCTTCGCGGCGGGCGGACCGGGCCTGTTCGCCCAGTGGGACGACCACGCCCACGGCGGCGTGCTCAGCGTGACCACCAGCTGGCTGGTGAAGTCCGACCCGGCGACCGAGGCGCGGCTGGCGGCCGAGGCCCGCGACCGGCACTGGCAGGTGCTCACCCGCGCGTCCGTCTCCTCCGCCCGGACCATGCTGGACGCCCAGCCGGGGCTGCTGGCGGTGCCCGGTTCGGCGATCGTCCTGTTCAGCGCCGCCGCCGCGTTCAGCCTCCGGATGCGCCGCCTCGACCGCCAGCTCGGCATGCTCTCCGCCGTCGGCTTCAGCGGCGCCCGGCTGGTGCGGCTGGCCCGGACGGGCGGGGCCGCCGTCGTCACGGCCGGCACCGCCGCGGGCCTGGTGGGCGGCGTCGCGCTGGGGCAGGCGGCCCGGCCGCTGGTCCGGCAGGCGGTCGAACGGGACCTGGGCGGCTTCTCGCTGCCCTTCGCCGCCCTGGGGTTCCTCGCGCTCGGTGCGGTCGCCGCCGGCGTCGCGGGCATCTGGCTGCCCACCCGGGCGGCCCGGAACTCCTCGGTGCGCGAGCGCCTCACCCGGGCGCCCCGCCCCGCGAACCCGGCGCGCCGCCGCACGGTGGCGGCCGTGACCGGCGGCCTGGGCGCGCTCGTCCTGCTGTTCGCCGCGGTCCAGGGCGCCGAGGTGGTCGGACCGGCCGGCGCGCTGCTGCTGGTGCTGGCCGCCCTCGCCGCCCTGCCGGACGCCCTGCACCTGCTGGGCCGCACCGCGTCCCGGCTCCCGACGGCCGGCCGGTTCGCCCTGCGCGACCTGGCCCGGGAGCGCCGCCGACCGGTCGCCGCGATCGCCTCCAGCACGCTGGCCGTGGTGCTGGCGGTGGGCGCCGCCTCCTTCGTCGCCTCGCAGACCGCGATGGACCGCGCCACGCACGTCGGCTCCCGCCGCCTCAACCAGGTGGAGGTCCCGCTGCGCCACGTCGAGCCCTCGGCGGCCGTGCTGGCGGCCTTCCGCGGCGCGGTCGGCGACACGGTGCCGGTGGAGACGCTGCAGTCCGCCGCCCCGGCCGGCGCCCGTCCCGTCGCCGAGGGCAACCGCCTCTCGGCGCCCCCGGTCGAGCTGCAGGCCGGCGGGTTGCCGATCGGCGGTGTCGATGTGGTGGACACCGAGGAGCAGTTCCGCGACCTCACCGGCCGGGCCCCGAGTCCGCGCGAGTGGGCGGCCCTCACCGGGCAGCAGGTGCTGGTGCTGGTCCCCGGCCCCCCGGGCGGGCTCGCCGGCGCGACCCTGGAGAGCCAGGCCGGACGCGACGCCCCGAGGCGGGCGGTGCCCGTCGCCGCCGTGCGGGCGGACCCGGTGGACGCCACCACCCTGACCCAGTCGAGGGCCCTGATGACCGGCGCCGCGGCCCGGACGAAGGGCTTCGACGTGCTCGTCAAGTGCTACCGGGCCACCCTGCCCGCCGATCCGCCCGCCGACCTGGAGGAGCGGCTCGGGAAGGCCCTCGAACCGCTGGGCGTCCCCACCTCCGAGATCCACGTCGAACGGGTCTACCAGCCGCCGCTGCCCGCCCGCTGGTCCGTGATGCTCACCATCGGCGCGGCCGTCGCCCTGCTCTCCGCGATGACCGCCGTGGCCGGCTCCGCCCAGGAGATCCGCCCCCGGATGCTGCTGCTGCGCGTCATCGGCTTCCCCGGCGGCGTCCAGCGCCGGGTGCTCGCCGTGCAGGCGGCCGTCATCGTCGGCCTGGCGATGCTCCTCGGCGTGGCCGGCGGCTGGCTGGTGGCCGGCAGCCAGCTCTGGCCGCAGCACATCCCGGTCACCCTGCCCTGGTGGACCGTCCTGGCCACCGCGCTCGGCGTCACCGCCCTCGCCGCGGCCGCGGCCGCCGCCCTGCGCCCGCGCACCGACGCCCGTCTCCGGGAGCGCTGAACGGCCGTGCCCGGGAGCGCTGAACGCCCGTCTCCGGGAGCGCTGAACGGCCGTGCCCGGAGCGCTGAACGGCCGTGTCCGGCGGCCGATCCGGTGCTCGGGGGCGGTGCCGGGCGGTGCGGCGGGGCCCTGGCGGGCGGAGCGGTCCGGGGGTGCGCGCCGCCCGTCCGGGCCCGGAGCCGCCGGGCCGCGTTGCGCGCCTCACATCCGGGCCCGGGAACCGGCGGTCCGCATACGGGCGTTCCACTGCACGGAGCGTGCCCCGGGCAGTGACTCGGAAATGATCCCTTTGTATGCTCCGCTCTCCGGCTCCTTCCGTCCGTCGGCGATGACGCGACCGGTGGGGAGCGGCGGCAGAGGCGCCCGAGGGCAGCCTCCGGTGAAGGGTGCAGGTATGACAGGCCGCAGGGCGGGGACGTCGGGCGAGGACGCCGGATGGTGGGAGAGCCTCCCCCCGCAGGGCGATCCGTACCGGCAGGACGCGCCCCAGCGCGACGACATACCGGCGCCGCGGGTGCCGCGCAGTCGTTCCGCCGCCCATGACGCCGCCCCGGTCGCTCCGACCGGCGGCCGCGCCGAGGCCCGCCGGGCCGCGCAGCAGCAGGGCCGGGGCGGGCGGCGTTCCGGGGGAGCGGACGCCGGGGGCGCGCCGGAGGGCGGCGGCCGGGCCGAGGCCCGCCGGGCCGCGCAGCAGCAGGGCCGCCGTAGGCCCCGCCGGGTCAGGCGGATCGTGATCTGGAGCCTGGTCGGCACCAGCCTCGCCGTGGTCGGCACCGGCGGCTTCCTCTACTGGCGGCTGAACGCCAACATCTCCTCCTGGGACAACGCCGGGGTCAGCGAGAGCCGCCCGCCGGAGGCGCCGGCGGACGCCAACGGCAACAAGCCGATGAACATCCTGCTGATCGGTTCGGACTCGCGCGACGGGGACAACAAGGACCTCGGCGGCGGCGAGGACGGCGGTGCCCGCTCGGACACCACGATCCTGCTGCACGTCTACGCCGACCACAAGCACGCCGTCGGCGTCTCGATCCCCCGCGACACCCTGGTCACCATCCCCAAGTGCCTGCTGCCGAACAAGACGTGGACGAGCGAGCAGCACGAGGTCAGGTTCAACGGCGCCTTCTCGGTGGGCAACACCGACAAGGGCAACCCGGCCTGCACCCAGAACACCGTGGAGAAGCTCACCGACATGCGGGTCGACCACACCATGGTGGTCAACTTCGAGGGCTTCGCCGCGATGACCAAGGCCGTCGACGGCGTCGAGGTCTGCCTGCCCAACGACATCTACGAGGGCGACCTCAACCCCAACCTGGGGCGCAAGGGCAAGAAGATCTACTCGAAGGGCGTCCAGAAGGTCGAGGGCCAGTCCGCGCTGGACTACGTCCGGCTGCGGCACGGCATCGGCGACGGCTCCGACGTCGGCCGGATGAAGCGTCAGCAGGCGTTCCTGTCGGCCCTGATCAAGCAGGTCAAGTCGGAGGGCATGAGCCCGACCACGCTGTACCCGCTGGCCGACGCCGCCACCAAGTCGCTGACCGTGGACGAGAGCCTGGACAGCATCGACAAGCTGACCGACCTGGCGATGACGCTCAAGAACATCGACCTGCACGACATCAAGTTCATCACCACGCCCTGGCACTACGAGGGCGCCAAGATCGGCCTCAACCACCCGGACGTCGACCAGCTGTGGGCCTCGCTGAAGGCCGACCGCACCCTGGACGGGCAGGACGCCGGCGCGGCCTCCCCGGCCCCGGAGGGGACGCCCGCCGCGAGCCCCGCAGCGACGCCCAGCGAGGCGCCCGCCCCGCCCGCCGACGGCACCGGCGTGAAGGTCGCGGTCTACAACGGCACCACCACGGCCGGTCTGGCCCTCAACGCCGCCAACACCCTCAAGGGCGCCCACTACACCGTCAGTTCGACCGGCAACGCGCCCAGCCGCAACCACGCCACCACGGTGGTCCAGTACGGTTCGGCCGCCCAGAAGGCGCACGCGCAGGCCGTCGCCGCGCTGTTCCCGGGCTCGACCGTCGAGGCGGGCGGCGCCGCGGGCACCGTCACGCTGATCCTCGGCAAGGACTACGCGGCGACGGCGGCGGGCGGCTCGTCGGCGGCCCCCTCCGACCCGGGTCCGGTCTCCGCCGAGGTCGCCGGGGAGGCCCGCTCCGCGGACCAGGACGCCTGCTCCGACCTCAGCTTCGGCTGACCGCGCGGCACCGAGGCACCAGGGCACCGAGGCACCAGGGCGGCGAGGCGGCCGGGCGGCAGCAGCGCCCGGCCGTTCAGCCGTCCGGCCGTCCGGTTCAGCCCAGCCCGAAGAGCCGGTCCAGCACGACGGCGACGCCGTCCTCGTCGTTGCTGACCGTCACCTCGTCGGCCACCGACCGCAGTTGCTCGTGCGCGTTGCCCATCGCCACGCCGTACCCGGCCCAGTTGAACATCGGGACGTCGTTGGGCATGTCGCCGAAGGCGATGGTCTCGGCGGCGGTGACGCCCAGCCGCCGGGAGGCCAGCGAGAGGCCGGTGGCCTTGGTCAGGCCGAGCGGCAGGAGTTCGACGATGCCCTCGCCGGCCATCGTGATGCCGACCAGCTGGCCGGCCACCGACCAGGCGGCGTGGGCGAGTTGGTCGTCCGTCAGGTCGGGGTGCTGGATGTACAGCTTGCTGACGGGGGTGGCGAGCAGCTGGTCGGGGGCGACCTCGCGCAGCGGCAGTTCGGTGCCGATCCGCAGCCGGTAGCCGGGCCCGGCGAGCACCTCGCCGTCCAGGCCGTCCTGGTTGGCGGCGACGGCCAGGGTGCCGACCTCGGCCTCGATCTTGGCGAGGGCGAGCGCGGCCAGCTGCCGGTCCAGGGTGACGGAGGTGAGCAGCTTGTGCGCGCCCGCGTCGTAGACCTGGGCGCCCTGCCCGCAGACCGCTATCCCGGTGTACCCGATCTCGTCGAGGACCGGCCTGGTCCAGCCGGCCGAGCGGCCGGTGACGATGATGTGCTTCGCCCCCAGCGCGGTGACCGCGCCCAGGGCCGCGCGGGTGCGGGCGGAGACGGTCTCGGCGCTGGTGAGCAGCGTCCCGTCGAGGTCGGTGGCGACCAGCCGGTAGGGCAGGGGGGCGGTGCTCATGGCGCGGGGCGCTCCTGGACTCCTGGACGAGGGGGCGGTTACTTGGTGACCGGCTCCAGCACGGACTTCCCGCCGAGGAAGGGCCGCAGCGCCTCGGGCAGGACCACCGAGCCGTCGGCCCGCTGGTGGTTCTCCAGAAGCGCGACGATCACCCGGGGGACGGCGACCAGGGTGCCGTTGAGGGTGGCGAGCGGGCGGACGCCCTCGCTGTCGCGCATCCGGATGGAGAGCCGGCGGGCCTGGTACTCGGTGGTGTTGGAGGTGGAGGTGACCTCGCGGTACTTGCCCTGGGTCGGCACCCACGCCTCGATGTCGAACTTGCGGGCGGCCGAGGCGCCGAGGTCGCCGGAGGCGACGTCGATCACCCGGTAGGGCAGCTCCAGCGCGTTCAGGAAGTCCTTCTCCCACTGGAGCAGGCGGCGGTGCTCGGCCTCGGCGTCCTCGGGAGCGGTGAAGACGAACATCTCCACCTTCTCGAACTGGTGGACCCGGATGATGCCGCGGGTGTCCTTGCCGTAGGTGCCGGCCTCGCGGCGGAAGCAGGAGGAGAAGCCGGCGTACCGCAGCGGCAGCCGGTCGGCCTCCAGGATCTCGTCCATGTGGTAGGCGGCGAGCGGCACTTCGCTGGTGCCGACCAGGTAGCGGTCGTCGTCGGCGAGGTAGTACACGTTCTCGGCGGCCTGGCCGAGGAAGCCGGTGCCGTCCATCGCGGCGGGGCGGACCAGGGCCGGGGTGATCATCGGGGTGAAGCCGACCGCGGACGCCTGCGCCATCGCCATGTTGACCAGGGCGAGCTCCAGCAGCGCGCCGGGGCCGGTCAGGTAGTAGGAGCGGGCGCCGGCCACCTTGGCGCCGCGCTCGGTGTCGATCGCGCCGAGCAGCTGGCCCAGTTCGACGTGGTCGCGGGGCTCGAAGCCCTCGGCGGCGAAGTCGCGCGGGGTGCCGATCTCCTCCAGCGTGACGAAGTCCTCCTCGCCGCCGACCGGGGCGGCCGGGTCGATCAGGTTGGCCAGCGAGCGCTGCAGCCGCTCGGCCTCCTCCTTCGCCCCGCCCTGGGCGGCGTCGGCGGCCTTCACCTCGGCGGCCAGCTCCTTGGTGCGGGCCAGCAGGGCGGCCTTCTCCTCGCCCTTGGCGGCGGCCACCCGCTTGCCGAGCTGCTTCTGCTCGGCGCGCAGCTCGTCGAAGCGGGTGCCGGCCGCGCGGCGGCGTTCGTCGGCGGAGAGCAGGGCGTCGACCAGGTCGACGTCCTCACCACGGGAGCGCTGCGAGGTGCGCACTCGCTCGGGGTCTTCACGGAGCAGGCGGAGGTCGATCACGGGTCCCAGCCTACCGGTGGGCGGGGGCCGTTCCGGGACGCCGCCCGGGGCTGGGGATAACTGCGCCCCGCCTGTGGATAACCCCGGTGGAAAACCCCTCCCGGGGCCGGTTATCCACAGGATCGCGCGCCGCCCTGTGGACAGCGGGGGAGCAAAGGTCCGCAGGCGTCCGAACCGGGAATTCCAGGTTTCAAACCTCGATTCGGCTTCCCGAGTGAGGGAATTCGCTCGCTCGCCCAGGTGATTTGTCGGCGCAAGGGCGACTCTGGTGCGATTAGTCCACTACGCACCCCTAGTAGATGATCTGACCGGCACTGGGGGTTTCTTTACCGCTTTGTCGACCCCGGCCCGGACCTGTGGATAACTGCCCGTCAGCTGGGGACAACCGGGCCTGTGGACACGGCCCTCCCGCCTGTGGATGAACCGCCCCCGCCCGGCCCGCCCGGCCGCGCCGCAGGTGAACGGGGCCGCGCCGGGCAGGTGACGTCCGGGCGGGGCGGAGATGAACGCGGCCCCCGCCCGGAAAGCGGCCCGGCTACAGCTCGCCGCGCCCGTCCAGGCAGCGCGAGAGCCAGTCCGCGGCGTTCGCGAAGTCCAGGTCCGAGGTGCCGTTGCGGAGCGGGAACGCGGTGCCCCGGTCGGCCCGCGGGTAGGAGCCGAGGAAGCGCACCTGCGGGCAGATCCGCTTCAGGCCCATCAGCGCCTCGCTGACCCGCCGCTCGCTCAGGTGGCCCTCGCAGTCGATCAGGAAGCAGTAGCTGCCCATGCCCTCGCCGGTCGGCCGGGACTCGATCCGCATCAGGTTGATCCCGCGCACCGCGAACTCCTGCAGCAGCTCCAGCAGCGCGCCCGGGTGGTCGTCCGGCAGCCAGACCACCATCGAGGTCTTGTCCCAGCCGGTCGCCGAGGACACCCGCCCGGGGCGGCCCGCCAGCACGAACCGGGTGGTCGCCGAGGCCGTGTCGTGGATCTCGTCCGACAGCACCTCCAACCCGTACAGCTCGGCGGCGAACGCCCCCGCCACCGCCGCGTCGTAGCGGCCCTCCTGGACCAGCCGGGCCGCCTCCGCGTTGGACGCCGCCGACTCCCACTGCGCGTCGGGCAGGTTCGCGGCCAGCCAGTGCCGCACCTGCGGCTGCGCCACCGGGTGGCCGCTGACCGTCTTCACGTCGCCCAGCGCGGTGCCGGGGCGGACCATCACCGCGAACGAGACCGGCAGCAGCACCTCGCGGTAGATCATCAGCGGGCTGCCGTTGATCAGCTCGTCGCTGGTGGTGGTGACCGCGCCGTCCACCGAGTTCTCGATCGCCACCATCGCGCCCGCGGCCTCGCCGGCCCGCACCGCGTCCAGCGCCGCCGAGACCGAGGCGACCGGCGTCAGCTCCCGGGTAGCCGCCTCCGGCAGGGTGCGCAGCGCCGCCTCGGTGAAGGTGCCCGCGGGCCCGAGATAGGTGTAACGGGTCGCCGACATGACCGCCTCCGAACTCACTGCGCCTACGCGTGGGCACCCCTGGCCCATTCCGTCACCATAGCCACTTTCCCGGCGCCGTCCGGACCCGTCCCGCTCTGCGGGCAGCGGACCGGACGGCCGTGCGGACGGCTCAGCCCTCCAGCAGCTGCTGCCCCACGTACCCGCCCTCGGGGGCGCCCGGCGGCACCGCGAACAGCGCCGACGCCTCGTGCCGCAGGTACCGGGACAGGCCGTCGCCCCGCGACAGCCGCTGCTGCACCGGCACGAAGCCGCGCGCCGGATCGGCCTGGTACGCGGCGAACAGCAGCCCGGCGTCCGGGGAGCCGTCGGGCAGCAGGCCGTCGTGGAAGGAGAAGCCGCGCCGCAGCATCGCCGCCCCGCCGTTGGAGGCCGCCGCGGCGAGGCGGACGTGCGCGTCGGGGGCGATCTTCAGCACGCCGTCCGGGTCGGTGGCGGCCAGGTCGACGGGGGTGCGCTCGACCGCGTCCGGCCCGCCGGACAGCGGGGCGCCGTCGCTCTTGCGGCGGCCGATGATCCGCTCCTGCCTGTCCAGCGGCAGGGTGTCCCAGCCCTCCAGCAGCATCCGGATCCGGCGCAGCACCGCGTAGCTGCCGCCGGCCATCCAGTCCGGGCCGGCGGCGAACACGGTGGCGTCGAAGTCCGGGTCCTGCGGGCGCGGGTTGTTGGTGCCGTCGACCTGGCCCATCAGGTTGCGGCCGGTCACCGGGTGCGGCGTCGCGCCGGGCGTGCGGGCGAAGCCGGACATCAGCCAGCGCGGCGCGGCCAGCCCGGTGGACAGTCGCACCAGCACCCGCAGCGCGTGCACCGCGACCAGGGCGTCGTCCGCGCCGACCTGCACCCACAGGTCGCCGCCGGAGCGGGCCGGGTCCAGCGCGTCACCGGGGAAGGCGGGCAGCTCGGCCAGCGCCGCGGGGCGGCGGCCGGCCAGCCCGACCCTGTCGAACAGGGTGGCGCCGAAGCCGAAGGTGACGGTCAGCGAGCTGGGCCCGGCGTCCAGCGCGATCTGGTTCTCGCCCTCGGCGGCGGGCTCGCCCGCCGCCATCCGGGCCGCCGCCGCCGACCAGCCGCGCAGCAGCGCGGCCAGCCCGTCCCGCCCGGTGCTGGCCAGCAGGTCGAACGCCACCCACTCCACCCGGGCCTGGGCGGGCTCGACGATCCCGCCCTGCCGGGCCCCGTGGAACGGCACCCGGGCCGCGCCCAGCGTCACCCCGGCGGCCGGGGCGTGCGCGGACGCCCGCCCGCCCCACGCCCCGCCGGCCGCCCCCACCGCGAGCCCGGCCCCGGCCCCGCCGAGCACCGCCCGCCGGGACAGCCCCGTCCGCCCGCCGCTCACGGGCCGACCTTCAGCTGCCGGGTGGCCGTCACCTGGTCGATGTCGGAGGAGCGGACGGTCACCGAGACCACCCACACGCCGTTCAGCGGCAGCTGCGCGGTGCCGGTCCAACTGGCGGTGCCCTGCGCCTGCAGGGTCACCGGCAGCGGGCCGAGGTCGCGGTCGGGGAGGGTGAAGGCCAGCTCCAGCTCGGGCACCTCGACGGGCTGCCCGGCGGAGTCGGTGAGCTTCAGGGTGACCGCGTTGGGGCCGGTGGCGACCGGGCTGACGGTGACGACCGCGGTGCCCTTGGCGTTGGCGGTCCGGCCGCCGGTGTCGTACGGGAGCTTCAGCTCCTCGGTCCGGCCCGGCACCGCGGAGGCCCCGGCCGACGGGGTGGACGCGGCGGGGGCGTCCGCGACGGCCTGGGCGACGCGTCCGGGCGGCGAGTTGGTGAGCATGGTCGTCACCACCAGCACCAGCACCGCCACCGCGGTCTCCACCACCACGCTGCGCCGCAGCCCCGCCCGCGCGGGCGGCCCGGCGGCCCGCTCGCCCCGGGCCCGGTCGCGCACCGCCCGCTGCCGGGCCAACTGCGCGGCCCGCTCCGGATCGGCACCCGCGCCGCCCCCGGCGGCCCCGTCCGAACCGTCCGCGACGGCTTCCGCGCCCGCGCGGCCCGCACTGCCCGTGCCGTCCGCGCCCGCGCGGCCCGTGCCTGCGGCGCCGGCCGTACTCACGGCGTGCTCCGCCCCGTCCGCGAGGGCTTCCGCGTCCCCGGTGCTCCCGACCGCCCCCGCCGCAGTCGTCCCGTCGGCGGTGCGCAGCCGGGCCGTCCAGGCGCGGGAGATCCAGGCGACGCCGAGCATCGCCGCCACGCAGCCGACCTTGATCAGCAGCAGCCGCCCGTACGAGGTGTCGACCAGCGCGCTCCAGGAGCCGAGGCCGCGCCAGGACTGGTAGACGCCGGTGACCACGAGCACCGCGACCAGCCAGAACGCCAGCTTGGAGAAGCGGTCGACGGCGGTGGCGGGCAGGCCGCCGCGCAGGCCGACCACGAGGACGGCCAGGCCGCCGAGCCAGCCGGCCATCGCGAGCAGGTGCAGGGCGGCCAGCGGGAGCGCCAGCGGGACTTGGAGGCCCACCGCGGAGTGGTCGGCGCCGACCCAGGTCGCGGACAGCGCGAGCGCGAGGACGAGCCCGGCCAGGCCGAGGCCGAGCCGGGCGTCGCGCTGCGGGCGTTCGGCGGCGGCCCGCTCCAGCCGGCGCAGCTCGGCCTCCTCCGCGTCCTCGGGTTCCGCGGTGTCGGCCGCCGCGGCGGGGGCGGGCTTCGGCTGCTGCATGCCCAGCTGGCCGATCAGCAGCGACAGGAAGACGCCTGCGGCGGCGAGCAGCAGCAGCCGGGCGGCCAGCGCGGTGCCGATCCGCTCGTCCAGGGTGGCGCGCACCAGGGACAGGTCGAAGGACTGCCCGAGGCCGCTGCCGCGCTCGTAGGGGCCGCGCAGCATCAGCACGGCGACGGTGGACAGCAGCAGCGCGACCCAGCCGGTCATCAGCAGGCGCTGCACGCCGCGCGCGGCCGCGCCGCCGGGCCACACCGCGACCACGAACGCGGCGGCGCCGGCCAGCAGCGCGAACGCGAGGTAGGCGACGGTGCGGGCGGTGCCGTAGGCGAAGGCGACCGCGCCGTCGGCCTTGGCGCCCTGCACGGCGGCGGCGTTCACCGAGGTGTCGGACGGGGCGCCGACGGAGAAGGTGAAGGCGCCGCCGACGGGGTGGGAGTCCTCCGAGACGGCCCGCCAGGCCACCGTGTAGGTGCCGTTGGCGAGGCCGGCCCGCAGCCCGACCCGGGCGGTGGCGGCCCGGCCGTCGACGTGCTCGGGCTTGCCGTCGTCGACCGCGTTGCCCTGCGGGTCGAGCACCCGCACCGAGTCGGGGGCCAGCGAGACGCCCTCGCTGAAGGTGAGCGTGACCGCGGCGGGGGCGGTCGCCACCACCGAGCCCCGCTCCGGGTCGGTGCCCTCCAGGGTGGCGTGCGCGGACGCCGCCGTCGCCCCGCCGAGCACCAGTCCGAGTGCCGCCACCAGCACCGCCAGCAGCGCGCCGAGCCGCCGCCTCACCGCTGTCACCACGTGCGTGCCTCTCCTCGTCGCCATCGCCGATCAGCTACCCGGACGGTACGCCAGCGGCTTCACCGGAACCCTGACCACGACCCGGCCCGCCTTGGCGAACTGCAGGTCGAGCTCCAACTCGTCTCCCAGCACGGGCTGTTCGGTCCAATCCATGATCATCAGGTGGGCGCCGCCGCGGGACAGGTCGAGGGTGCCGCCGGCCGGCACGTCCATCCGGTCGACCTGCTCCATGGAGGTGTCGGTCGAGCGGTGCATGGTGACCGACCCGGCGGCCGGGCTGCTCACGCTCACCAGGGTGTCCGCGCCGCCGGCGTTGCGGACGGTCAGGTAGCCCGCGCCCATCCCGCCGGGCGTGGCGGGCAGCGGTATGTACGGGTCCGCGACGGTCAGCCGCGGCGCGCCGCCGGGGCCGCCGTCGGACTGGTACGCCACCGCGCCCGCGCCGGCCGCGAGCGCGGCCGCCAGCCCCGCCCCGATCAGCGCGGTGCGCCGGAACGAGCGGCTGCTCACACCGCCACCCCGTTCGCCATCAGCTCCAGGTCGTGCCTGTAGACGTCGATCGAGGTGCCCGCCATGTACAGCAGGTGCGCCTTGTCGTCGCCGGGCAGGAACGCGAGCACCTGCGCGCCGTGGGTGGAGGTGACCGCGCCCTTGTCGTCCACCACCGGGTCCTCGACCAGGATGCCCAGCGGCTTGGCCGCGGCCTTCACCTTCGCCAGGTCGCCGGTCATTCCGACGAAGTCCTTGCCCATCGAGTCCAGCCAGGTCCGCAGCACCTGCGGGGTGTCCCGCTCCGGGTCGGTGGAGACGAACACGACCGCCAGCTTCTCCCGCTGCTCGGCGGTCAGCTTCGACATCGCGACGCCGATGTCGCCCATCGTGGTCGGGCAGACGTCCGGGCAGCTGGTGTAGCCGAAGAACAGCAGCACCGTCTTGCCCGCGGTCCTGGCCCGCAGGTCGTACGGCTGCCCGGAGGTGTCGTCCAGCACCAGGTCCGGCTTCTCGAAGTTCTTGCTCAGCACGGTGCCCTGGTACTGGCTGGTCGACGCCTTCCTGCTGACCTTGGCCGCGCCGGTGCCCTCCCCGCCGTCACCGGAGGAGGAGCAGGCGGACAGCGCCAGCGAGGCGCCGAGGACGAGGGCGGCGGCGGTCAGCAGCCGGGGGCGGGGGCGGTGGAGGGGAGCCAAGGGACTTTCCTGTTCGTGCGGGAGCGCGGGAGCGCGGGGGAGCGCCGGCGGGGAGGGGGCGCCGGCGGGGAGGGAGCGCCGGGACGGGGCGCGCGGCCCCGCCCCGGCGGCGGTTCAGGACTGCGCGGAGCGGCGGCGCAGCCCGGCCACGCCGAGCGCGGCGCCGACCACGCCGACCACGATGCCGACCACGCCCAGCGTGCGGGCCGTCGAGTCGGAGCCCTTCGTGCCGGACGCGGCGGCCTGCTCGGTGCCGCTGGAGTCCGCCGAGTGGTGGTCGGCCGCGGCGGTGGCGCCGGCCGCGGCGGCCTTGGCGAGCTTCAGCGTCGGGGCGGGCTTGGACGGCTCGGGCTGCCCGTCCTTGGCCTCCTCGATCCAGCGGACCACGTCGCCGTTGTCGTACGTCTGCAGCGCCTTGAAGGTCAGCGTGTCGGTGTCGGTCGGCAGCGCGCCGAGCGAGACCGAGAAGTCCTGGTACTGCCCGGGGCCGATCTTGGTGCCGTCGTTCGCGGTCCAGGTGATCTTCGAGACGGCCTCGGTGATCTGCTGGCCGTGCGAGTCCAGCGGCTTGTCGAGCTTCGACTTCTCCAGCACGGCCGTCCAGCCGGGGACGGGCTGGGTGCGGACCGAGGCCATCGGGTGGTCCAGCGGCAGGTTGACCTCGACCTTCACGGTGGAGGCGGTGTCGCTCTCGTTCGGCACCCGGAACGCCACGGCGCTGTACCCGCCCTGCTGGACGCTGCCCGGCTGGACGGTGACGTGGGCGAAGGCGGGAACGGCGGACGCCAGCAGGGCGCCGGCCGCCACCACGAGCGCGCCGAGGGAACGACGGGCGGAAATCGAACGCATCAGGGGACTCCTGAGGAGAGGGTGCCGGGCGGCGGCGCCGCGCCGGCACGGGGGGAGGTGCGGGACTCGTCCGGCCCGCTCACGGCGCGGGCACGGGGGCAGCGGTGCGCGCCCGGTCCCGGTGGTGCTCCCCGGTCCCGATCAGCGCGCGAACGCCGCCGCGGGCGGTCCCCGGCGCGGCAGGCTGTGCCGCAGCGCCGCCGCCACCGGCAGCGGCCAGTCCTCCGGGCGCCCGGTCCGGCGCGGCGCGGCCGGGCGCTCCGCGCCCAGCAGCAGCGCCGTCAGCAGCGCCACCGCGCCGCGCAGCGGGGCCGCCCACTCCCGGGCGGTCAGCGCGGTCGTCCGCACCAGCCGCCACAGCGCGGCCTCGCCGCGCCGCAGCCACCAGCCCGCGACCAGGGCCGCCGCCAGGTGGCCCAGCAGCATGCCGGGGGTGAGCCCCAGCCAGCCGGCCGCGGCGTGCGGCGCCGCGGCCGCGACCACCGCCTGCGGGTCCAGGCCGGCCGCGCTCACCACCTGTTCCGGCGTGGTGTCCAGCGGGACGACGGTCAGCCCGTTGCCGGGGGTGTCGTCGCACAGCAGCCGGCCCGCGACGACCGCCAGCGGGTCCGCCGCGCCGGCCGTGCCGGCCATCTGCGCGTGCGCCATCGGCTCACCGCCGCCCAGGCCGCCGCCGAGGAGGTGGAACAGCAGGTGCAGCCCCAGCTGCCCGGCGCCCAGCGCCGCCGCGATCGCCGCCAGCGAGCGCTCCCGCCCGCCGACCAGCGCCGCCGCCGCGCACACCGCGGCGAAGCCCAGCAGCAGCACGTCCGGCGCCACCGCGCCACCCGCCCGCGCGTGCCCGAAGGCCGCGACCAGCGTGCACACCAGCGCGAACGGCACCGCCCGCAGCAGCCGCAGGTCCCAGGCCGCCACCGGCACCCGGCGTACGGGCACGGCGGCGCCCCGGCGGGCGGCGGCGGTGGGGTAGGTCATGGCCGGGACATCATCTCACCGCCTACACCCGGCCCCGGGGCAGGGGCGTGAACCGGCCCCGAATGGCGAGAAACCGACCGGCGCACTCACCCGTCCGCGCGCTGATCGGCACACCCGACAGGACCAGTCCATCCGCCGAACGGGCGGGCTTGGCTCGTGCGGACGGTTCGCCGCGCGCGGCCGAGGAGATAGCTAGTTGTATGTGGAGCCGCAGCCAGGAGGGATCTCCCGTGGAAATCTGGTGGACTCTGCACCTCAAGCGCGACCCGGCCAGCGTGCCGCTCGCCCGCCGCATCCTGCTCGGCGCCATGGACTCCGCCGGAGTCGACCCGCAGGTCGCCTTCGACCTCGGCCTCGCCCTCACCGAGGCGTGCGCCAACGCGGTCGAGCACGCCGAGCCCGGCCGGGCGGGGGGCACCTTCCAGGTCACCGCCTCGCGCAGCGGCGACCTGCTGCGGATCGAGGTGGCCAACACCGGCCCGGCC
>NZ_JBHUWH010000117.1:0-18888 GCF_042670125.1 Kitasatospora sp. NPDC057198
CCCGTCGTCCGGGAGGACCGTTCAGCCCTCCAGGAACGCCTTGATGGCGCCGGCCAGGTAGTGCGGGTCGTCGGCGCCGCACAGCTCGCGGGCGGAGTGCATGGACAGCGCGGCGATGCCGCAGTCCACGGTGGTGATGCCGAGCCGGGCCGCGGTGATCGGGCCGATCGTGGTGCCGCAGGGCATCGCGTTGTTGGAGACGAAGGACTGCCAGGGCACGCCGGCCTTCTCGCAGGCGGCGGCGAACACCGCCCGGCCGACGCCGTCGGTGGCGTACCGGTTGTTGACGTTGACCTTGAGGATCGGGCCGCCGTTGGGCATCGGGTGGTGGCCGGGCTCGTGCCGCTCGCTGTAGTTGGGGTGCACGGCGTGGCCCATGTCGGAGGAGAGGCAGACGGTGCCGGCCAGCGCGCGGGCGCGGTCCTCGAAGGCGCCGCCGCGGGCGTGGCAGGAGCGCTCCAGCACGTTGCCGAGCAGCGGGCTCTGCGCGCCGGTGTCGGACTCGCTGCCGGTCTCCTCGTGGTCGAACGCGGCCAGCACCGGGATGTACGGCAGTTCGCCGCCGGCCTCGGCGACGGCGGCCAGCGCGGCGGTGGCGGCGTGCACCGACAGCTGGTTGTCCAGCCGGGGCCCGGCCAGCAGTTCGCGGTCGCGGCCCAGGTAGGCGGGCGGCTGCACGTCGTGCGCCATCAAGTCCCAGCCGGCGATGTCGGCGGCGGCCAGGCCGGCCTTCTGCGCGACGTACTCCAGCAGGGCGCCCTCGGTGGTGCCGCCGATTCCCCAGATCGGAGTGAGGTGGCGCTGGCGGTCGAGCTTGAGGCCGTCGTTGACGCCGCGGTCGAGGTGGATGGCCAGCTGCGGGACGCGCAGCAGCGGCTCGTCCAGGTGCACCAGCCGGGTCGAGCCGTCGCGCAGCACGAGCCGGCCGGAGAGCCCCAGGTCCCGGTCGAGCCAGGTGTTGAGCGGGACGCCGCCGTAGATCTCCACGGCGACCTGCCGCCAGCCGGCCGAGCTGGTGTCGGGCACCGGCTTGACCCGCAGGTTGGGCGAGTCGGTGTGCGTGCCGACCACCCGGTACGGGGTCGCGGCCGTCGCGTTCTCCGGTACGTACCAGGCGATCATGGCGCCGCCGCGGACCAGGTAGCGGCCGCCGCTGCCGCCGTCCCACGCCTCCGTCTCGCTGACCCGGCGGAAGCCGACCCGCTCCAGCCGCTCGGCCGCGCTCGCCACCGCGTGGTA
Source organism: Kitasatospora sp. NPDC057198 (assembly GCF_042670125.1). NCBI lineage: Bacteria > Bacillati > Actinomycetota > Actinomycetes > Kitasatosporales > Streptomycetaceae > Kitasatospora > Kitasatospora sp. NPDC057198. Next base: position 1,240 of record NZ_JBHUWH010000117.1, read on the forward strand.
CGGGGAGGGGGAGGCGGCCAGGAAGGTCACGAGGTCGTCCGTGTGCTTCCGGTCGAAGTGGGCCCTGCGGGCGGCGGTCGACATTTTGCTCCTGGGTAGAAGGCGGGGCGGGCCTGGTGGGGTTGCGGGTCCGCCCCCTGAGCATATGCCCGTACACGGACAGGACCCTGGGAAGTCCGCAACGGTGACACAACGGTGAACGCAGCGCGACCCAACGCGGTGCGGGCCCGCCGGGCCGCCCGGAAAAACGCCGCGGGGCCCGGTGCAGTACCGGGCCCCGCGGGGTGAGGGTGGGTCAGGCGGTCCTGTGGGGGGCGCGCCGGGCCGGGCGGATCAGAACGCCTCCTCGGCCAGCTCCATCAGCTCGTTGTCGACGTTCTCGGCGATCTGGCGCTGCGCGGCGGTGGTCGGCAGCACGGTGCGGGCGAAGTGCTTCGCGGCGGCGACCTTGCCCCGGTAGAACGGGACGTCCTTCTCGGAGGCGCCGGCCTCCAGCTTGGCGAGGGCCACCGCGGCCTGGCGCAGCAGCAGCCAGCCGACCACCACGTCGCCGGAGACCATCAGCAGGCGGGTGGTGTTCTGGCCCACCTTGTACATGTTCTTGACGTCCTGCTCGACCGCGGTGAGGTCGGCGATCAGGGTGCCGACGATGGCCTCCAGGTCGCCCGCCGCCTTGGCCAGCAGGTCGCGCTCGGCGGCCAGTTCGGCGCCGCCCTCGCCGGTGGCGAGGAACTTGGTGATCTGCTCGTTGACCGCGGTCAGCGCCTGGCCGCCGTCCTTGACGATCTTCCGGAAGAAGAAGTCCTGGCCCTGGATGGCGGTGGTGCCCTCGTACAGGGTGTCGATCTTGGCGTCCCGGATGTACTGCTCGATCGGGTACTCCTGCAGGTAGCCGGAGCCGCCGAAGGTCTGCAGCGACTGGGCGAGCTGCTCGTAGGACTTCTCCGAGCCGTAGCCCTTCACGATCGGCAGCAGCAGGTCGTTCAGGCGCTCGGCGGCGGCGTCGTGCTCGCCGCGCAGGCGGGCGGCCAGCATGTCGTCCTGCACCGAGGCGGTGTAGAGCACCAGGGCGCGCATGCCCTCGGCGTACGCCTTCTGGGTCAGCAGCGAGCGGCGCACGTCGGGGTGGTGGGTGATGGTGACGCGCGGCGCGCTCTTGTCCATGAACTGCGAGATGTCGGCGCCCTGCACGCGCTCCTTGGCGTACTCCAGCGCGTTCAGGTAGCCGGTGGACAGGGTGGCGATGGCCTTCGTGCCGACCATCATCCGGGCGAACTCGATGATCTTGAACATCTGGCGGATGCCGTCGACGGTCTCGCCGAGCAGCCAGCCCTTGGCCGGGTGCTTGGCGCCGAAGGTCATCTCGCAGGTGTTGGACGCCTTGAGGCCCATCTTGTGCTCGACGTTGGTGGCGTAGACGCCGTTGCGCTCGCCGAGCTCGCCGGTCTCCCAGTCGAAGTCGTACTTCGGCACGATGTACAGGCCCAGGCCCTTGGTGCCCGGCTTGCCGCCCTCGGGGCGGGCCAGCACCAGGTGAACGATGTTCTCGGACATGTCGTGCTCGCCCGAGGTGATGAAGCGCTTGACGCCCTCGATGTGCCAGGAGCCGTCCTCCTGCTTGACCGCCTTGGTGCGGCCGGCGCCCACGTCGGAGCCCGCGTCCGGCTCGGTCAGCACCATGGTGGCGCCCCAGAGCCGCTCGACCATGCGCTGGGCGACCTTCTGCTGCTCCTCGGTGCCCTCGTCGTGGACGACGCCGGCGAAGGCCGGGCCGGAGGAGTACATCCAGATCGCCGGGTTGGAGCCGAGCACCTGCTCCGCGTACGCCCACACCAGGGAGTTCGGGGTGACCTGGCCGCCGATGCCCTCCGGGATGCCCAGGCGCCACCACTCGGCGTCCATGAAGGTCTGGTAGCTCTTCTTGAACGTCTCCGGGATCGGAGCGGTGTTGGTCTCCGGGTCGAACACCGGCGGGTTGCGGTCGGCGTCGACGAACGAGGCGGCGAGGTCGTTCTCGGCCAGCCGGGCGATCTCGCTGAGGATGTTCTTCGCGGTGTCGACGTCCATCTCGGCGAACGGACCGGTGCCGTACACCTGGTCGCGGCCGAACACCTCGAAGAGGTTGAACTCCACGTCCCGCAGGTTGGACTTGTAGTGACCCATGACCGTTTCTCCGGTTCGTCTGCTCCACGGGCGGCCGCTTCCGGCGCACCGCTTACCCACCAGTACGCCCCATGATGCTACCCGTTGGTAACTTGTTCAAGCCCCCTGACGTGAGCGGGGTATGAACGTGGTCACGTCCCACAATGGCGCCCGGCCCGGGATTGTGCGGATCACCCGCCCCCAAGCGGGGCGCGGCCCGATAGCCTTGTCCCCGTGTACGGCTACGAGCAGAGCGCCTACCAGGACCCCTACCAGCAGCAGATGCAGCAGGGGATGTCCGGCATGCCCGGCCCCGGGTACGGCGACCCGCAGGCCGCCCAGCAGGCCGCCCAGCAGTCGCTCTACCCCGAACCCTCCCCGCCCTCGCTGGCGGACGCGGTGCGCGCCTTCACCACCGGCGCCATGCCCGTGGAGGACTTCCAGGCCATCTTCATCACCTCCAAGGTGTACTGCCCGCGCGGCGACCGCCCCGGCTTCCTGGCCCTGCACAACACCCCGACGCCGGTGATCCCGATGTTCAGCTCGCTCAAGGAGCTGAAGCGGTACGCGGGCAAGGAGTCCAAGCACTTCTCGGTGACCGGCGCCGAGATCCTCGACCTGCTGCCCACCGGCTACGGCTTCGCCCTGGACATGGAGGGCGAGCACCGGATGGTCTTCGACGCGCGGGCGGTCGAGCAGATGGTGGACTTCACCATGCGCCGCATGTACGGCTGAGCCCTCCCGCTCCCTCCCCGCCCCCTACTCCCCTCCCCTCGCACCCGGCGGGAATGCGCCCACATAGTTCAACGTTCAACCTTGCGAGTGGTTGAGAGTTGAACTACTGTGGTGGACGTAGGCCACAGACCGCCGAAGGAGGCCGACATGCCCGCCGTGACCGTCGAGAACCCGTTGACCCTGCCCCGCGTCAGCACCCCCGACCCGGTGCACAGCACCGCCCGGCCGGTCCTCGCCGTGGCCACCGCCCCCGAGGGCTACGAGGGCGAGGGCTTCCCCGTCCGCCGCGCCTTCGCCAAGATCAACCAGAAGTTCCTCGACCCGTTCATCATGATGGACCAGATGGGCGAGGTGGATTATGCGGCCGGCGAGCCGAAGGGAACCCCCTGGCATCCGCACCGCGGCTTCGAGACCGTCACCTACATCATCGACGGCACCTTCATCCACCGGGACTCGCACGGCGGCGGCGGCACCATCACCGACGGCGACACCCAGTGGATGACGGCCGGCTCCGGCCTGCTCCACATCGAGACCCCGCCGGAGTCCCTGGTGCGGTCCGGCGGCCTCTTCCACGGCCTCCAGCTCTGGGTGAACCTGCCCGCCTCGGACAAGATGATCGCCCCGAAGTACCAGGACATCCGCGGCGGCAGCGTCAAGCTGCTCAGCACCGAGGACGGCGGCGCGCTCCTGCGCGTCATCGCCGGCGAGCTGGACGGCCACCAGGGTCCGGGCACCACCTTCACCCCGATCACCATGATCCACGCCTCGATCAACCCGGGTGCCCAGATCACCCTGCCCTGGCGCTCCGACTTCAACGCCCTCGCCTACGGCCTCGCCGGCAACGGCTCGGCCGGCACCGAGCAGCGCCCCTTCCACCGGGGCCAGGCGGTCGTCTTCGGCGACGGCGACTCCCTCACCCTGCGCGCCGACGAGAAGCAGGACTCCCGCGACAACAACTTCGAGGTCGTCATCCTCGGCGGCCTCCCGATCCGCGAACCCGTCGCCCACTACGGCCCGTTCGTGATGAACAGCCACCGCGAACTCCAGCAGGCCATGGAGGACTTCCAGGCCGGCCGCCTCGGCACCGTCCCGGCCGACGCGAACTGATCGCACCGGCGCTCCGAAGCCCGCACCCGCTCCCCCGGCGGCCGTGCGGGCTTCGGCCGTCCCGGGTCCTCCCGTCACCCGCTCCGGCGGGCTGCGCCGTCCGGCCACACCACCGTCACGGGCACCCCCGCCGCCCGCGCGTCCGCGACGGTGGTGGCGGTGCCGCCGCGCCCGTTGCCCGGCCGGCCGTCCCAGACCGCGAAGAGCCGGTCGGCCCGGCGGACGAGCTCCGCGTTGGCCGCCTCGTACGCCTCACGGTCCGCCGTGGCGTACGGCATCACCACGACCTCGACGGCGGCCCGGCTCAGGCGGTCGAACTCCTCGGCGTGGTCGGGCTCGACCTTGTTCCGCCGGTAGTCGGCCGACGGCACGACGGCGACCAGCTCGCCACCGAGCGCCAGCACCGCATCGGCGAAGACCGAGTCGGCGCCCTCGGCGATGCAGGAGACCCCGGTGAGCCCGCCGTCGGCGGTGTGCTCGGCGAGCAGTTCGGCGAGGGCTTCGCGGACCAGCGGAACGCTGCTCTCGGTGAGGTCCATGTGCCCGGTGACGGCGATGACGGTCATGCCCGTGCCCCTTCGGTCAATTCGCCAGTGGCCCACGGATGGTACTGCGGGCCCCTCGCGCGGGCCGGTGCGCCGCCCGCACCCGGGGACGTCAAGGCTCCACGGGCCACGAGTCGAGCGAGACGCTCGGCCCGTTCCGCAGATAGCGTCGCAGGGCGGATCCCGTGGTCGGGACGAACGCGGTCGGGAGATCTTCGGTACTCGCCCAGGCAACCTCGGAGTGCTTCTCGGGCTCGCCGTTGCGGAGATCGCCGGACCACTCGTGGGCGGCGAACACCACGGTCAGGAAACCGTTGGGCGCTTCCACGCCACGCGCCCCGTGGATGACATGCACCAGGTTCAGGGCGTCGGGCGACACGACGAGACCGGTCTCCTCGGCGAGTTCGCGCACGGCGGTGCGGGTGATCGGCTCGCCGGGTTCGCTCTTGCCGACGGGCAGGTCCCACATGCCTCGGGCGAACTTGGCCTCGGGGCCGCGCCGGAGAAGGACCACACGTCGGGCCTCGCGGTCGTGGACGATCACGGCAGCCACCAGCAGGGTCATCGACTCGGTGGCGGGCTTGAGCGCGACGGGCTGATCGGTGCTTGGCCGGGCCACGGATTCGGTTCCTTTCTGGGTCAACTCGCTTCCGCTGCAAGGGCTCTATCGAATGACAGGGCCGCGGTCGGCGCGCCAGTCGTCGAAACGCTTGCGAATGCTGCGGACCATGGGCAGGCCGTCCATGCCGGCCGGAATGAACCAGGCCACCTCGGTGGACTCGTCCGAGACGCGGAGGTCTCCGCCAACAGGGCGCCCCAGCAGGCAGATCGAGGACTCCTTGCGGGCCTCGCCGTCGTCGTAGTCACGCCTGGCCATGCGGCGTCTCCTCCCAGATGTCGCGCAATGCGGGAGGCGTACGCGAGCCGGTGGTTCACGGATTTTACTGCGGGCCTGTCACGTGGGCCGGTGCGCTGTCCACTGTCGGCGCTTCCGGTATGGGCGTCCGCGGGTACTGTCCTTCGTGGAGGCCGGAGGTCCGTTGAACAGGAGGGGCGGCGGTGCTGGAGGAGCGGGAGTCGATCGGGAAGCGGATCCGGCGGCAGCGGCTCCGGCTGGGGATGCCGCAGGCGGACTTGGCCGCGGCGCTCGGCCGGACGCAGGGGTGGGTCTCGAAGGTCGAACGCGGCCACATCGAACTCGACCGGTCCAGCCTCGTCAACGAGGTCGCCGCCGCCCTGCACTGCCACCCGAACGACCTGATCGAACGCCCTTTCGTCGCGAGCCAGGCGTCCGAGAACCAGTGGCAGATCGCCGCCGCGTCGATCCTGCGCGAGCTGCGCCGTTACGACCTGGCACCGGTCTTCGACGGCCGCCCCCGGTCCTCCCGGCAGTTGTGGCAGGAGACCGAACGACTCCACCGCCTGCGGGACGCCGCCGCGAACGTCTCGATCCTGCGGGTGCTGCCCGATCTGCTGCGCGAGACAAGGGCGTTGGCGGAGACCACCGACGGGCACGAACGCGAGGAGGCGTTCGGCGTCTACGCGGTGTGCTGCAAGTTCGCCCACACGGCGGCCCACGCACTGGGCCACCCGGAGTTGATCGCCATGGCGTGCGAACGCGCCGCGTGGGCGGCGGAGCGGTCGGGGGACGTGGTCCTGCCCGCGGTGGCCCACTGGATGCGGGTCTGGGACATGTGGGCGACGGCCGACTGGTCCGACTCACTGGCCTTGTCGGACAAGGCACTTCGGTCGATCGAGGACGAGTACACGGCCGGAGAACCGCTCGCCGTCCGGGCCTGGGGAACACTGCAACTGCGCGCGGCCGTCTCGGCGGCACGGGCCGGACTGCCCGAAGAGACCGAAGGACGCATCCGGTTGGCCCGGACCGCAGCCGAACGGATGGACGCCGGCCGGGCCCCGGTGTTCGACCGGCACTCGTTGACCTTCTCCGCAGGGAACGTCCAACTCCACGCCATTTCAGTCCAGTTGGAGATGGGAAACCACGCCAAAGCCCTGGTGCTCCACGAACGGGCCGACCGCGAGCAGGTCGCCGCCCTGCCCGGCTCCCGGCGCGGACACCACCACATGGACCTGGCGCGCGCCTGGCTCTGGGACGGCAACCGGGACAGGGCCCTCACCGAGTTGGAGCGGGCGGAACGGATCGCCCCCCAACTCGTCCGGAACCACCCGATCGCCCGCGCCACCCTGCGCAAGATCGTCTATGCGGAACGGGCCGGCACCCGGGAGAAGCTCCGCCGCATGTCCGACCGCTTCCACCTGGACGGATAGCGGTATTCCGCCGATTCATATTCAGCCGTGACCGTCTGCCTACTCTCTGTCGCATGAGCGGACGACACATCACCCGTCGGAGCGCGAACGTGCCCGGCGAAGGCGCCTACTCCTATGACCTGAGCCCTCCTGGGGCGGCCGCCGCGTGCGCTCCCGAGCACTCCGAGAGGCAAGGAGCGCCATATGCCGCACGCTGACTCGCCGTTGGGGCACGGGGATGTGCTCCGGCGGTTCCTGCGGGAGGGGTTCGCGGACGCCGAGGGGGCTGCGGACTTGCTGGAGCGGGCCTTTCGGATGGCGCGGTTGGAACCGCCACCCGGGCTGTCGCCGGTGTACCGGTCGGATGTGGCACCGGAGTTGAGCGGGGTCGCGTTGGGGTGTGCCGGGCTGGGGTGGGTGCAGCGGCTGGCGGAGGCGTTGCTGGAACTCTCCTTCTTGCGCGGGGAGTTGCATGCGGTGGTGGCGGCGTTCCCGGAGTTGGACCTCGGCGGACCGTCGGGTGGGTACTTGGAGGTGCTCGGGTTGATCGCTCCCGACGGAGCCCTGCCCGCGCTGGGGGCGGCCTCGTGACGGGTGAGGCTGCGGAGCTGTTGCAGCAACGTGCGTGGGCGGTCGCCGAGCGGCTGGCGAAGGCCACCGGGCAGGAGGTGAGGGTGGTGGAGATCGCGGAGGGGTACCGGATCTCCGTGCACCTGTACGGCAACGGGGACGATCACCGCGAAGTGCTGGCGGCACTGGCGGCGGGCGACCGGTTCGGGCACTCCGGTTCCCACGGGCCACAGCACGACGAACAGGACAAGGGCACCGTGTGGTGCGAGGTGTACCCGAACCCGCCGCAACAACGTCCGGACACGTCCGGCTGACCGCTGTCGACCGAGGGAAGGCACCCGTGCTCCAGCACCTCATCACGCAGGACGGGGACCTGCGGATGGCTCCCACCGACCGGGACGCCCTGGTGGCCGAAGTCGCCCGGATGCGGGAGGAGTTGAGCGGCGGTCCTGATTCCGACCGGGTTCGGGTGCTGACCCGGTGGATCGGGGTCGGGCTGCTGGGTCTGGGGCGGTACGGCGAGGCCCGGGTGTTCCTGCGGTGGTCGCTCGAACTGGCCGAGGCCGCACGCCGCACCAGGGCCGTGGTCGCCACCGGGCTCAACCTGGGCGACGCGCACCGGTACGCCGGTGACGCCGGGGCTGCGGAGGCGTGCTACCGCAGCGCACTGGCCACCGCGCGGAGCCGGTGCCCGGAGCTGCTGGACTTCGCGTGCCAGCACTTCGGCAAGCACCTGATGGAACGCGGCGACCTCACCGGCGCCCGTACGCACCTGCGGGAGGCGCTGCGACTGCGGATCGTCAAGGGCGACGCCGCGTTGCTCGGCTCCACGCAGGCCGCGCTCGACCGGGTCGATGCGCTGATCGCCGCCGCTCCCTGAACGCCGGTCACCCGGTGAAGGTGGCGGGTACGCCCGGCGGGAGTCCTTCCTTGGCGGCGCGCAGGGCGTCGCGTACCCGTGCCATGCCGATGCGGGTGACCGCCGCGCCGCCGCCGACGGCGGGTGTGCGGGGGGCGATGCCCGCGCAGGGGCCGCAGATGCCGGGACGGGGGACGGGGTCGTGGCAGCGCGCGCACTCGCTGTAGCGGGCCGGGGCCTGGCGTACGGGGTCGGGTGCGGGCGGCATCTTGCGCTCCAGGCGGTTGCGGAGCACGGCGGCCGCCGAGTGCATCGGCTGGGGCAGGCCGTACAGCAGCGCGGCCGCGAGATCGGCGGGGGTGGCGCCGCGCTCCTGCCACTGGGCGACCAGCGGCGCGAGCTCCTCCGCCTCCGCCTGCCCGATCCGCAGGCGCGGCTCGGGCCGGATGGCCCGCAGCAGGACGGCGGCCGCCTCGCGCAGGCGCCCGTTGACCACCACCCCCGGCGGCTCGGCCGCCCCGGCGGGGAGGGTGGGTTCTTGGTCCGGGTCCTTTGTAAGGACGACAGCCGTGTTGGGCTCCGGTGAGCCGGGTCCCGGCAGGGCGGCACCCGGCAGGAACACGGGTTGCGGGGTGTCGTAGACGTGGTTCTCGCTGACGATCGTGCCGTCGTCCCGCTTGACCTTCACCACCCGGTAGTACCCGGCCAACGCCAGTTCCCTCAGCGCCTTGTAGATCGCCGTCCGCCCCTGCGGACTGGTGTCCGCCATGCGCCGACCGTCCTCCCGCCAGCCGTCCGGCCGCGACAGCAGATCGAACAGCAGACCCCGGGAGGTGTAGGTCAGCCTGCGGTCCTGCAGGACCTCGTTGGGCAGCACCGTGAAATTGCGCGCGTGCGCGCTACGATGAACATGCATGGGAGTCTCTGGTCTCCTGTGCCGGGCCCCGGGGTGTTGGTAGCACCGCCGGGGTCAACTATTTTCCTTTGTTGCTGCGGAACGTAGCACACGTACCAGTCGAAAACCGACACGATCAACAGCACGATCATTCCCGTCCGCTTCCGAACTTGATTGATCGTCAAGACGTGTTTTCAAGACGGCAGTTGGTGCTGATAATGCTCACGGTGCCGAGCCGAGCATCCTCCAACGCCCTTCGGAGACGACCTCGATGTCGCCGTCGGTCACCTTGATGGCGGTCTGGGCGTCGGTGACGTACGCCGGATTCTCGAGCTTCGCGGCCCAGCGTTCCGCCTCGGCCATCGTGTTCTCCGGGCAGTCCGGGCTGTCGAGGTGCGGGAAGAGGGAGAAGCCGACGACTCCCAGCGTGCTGTCGTCGCCGGTGGGCGGCCTCCAGCCGACGAACTCCTCCCCGATGCGGGGGGTCAGCACCATGCTCCCGGCGCTGAGCCCCACGTAGACCGTGTCGCGCAGCGAGGGGAAGAGGGCGGCGAGCCCGGACTCCCGCATCCAGTGGCACAGGTACAGCGCGTCGCCGCCGTTCACCAGCAGGGCGTCCGCCTCGCGGACCCAGGAGGTCCAGCGTTCCTCGTCGATGCTGGGCAGTGCGGTGAGTTCCAGCACGCCCACCGACTTCCACCCCAAGTCGGTCATGGGGTTGGGGGACCGCCCGCTGACGAAACGCCAGGGGCCGCCCGGATCCCCGTACGGGCCCCCGTACCCCGCGGTGGGGATGCACAGGGCACTGGCCTCGGCGATCGGCTTGCCCAGGAGGTCGACCAGCGCGGTCAGAATGCTTGCGTTGCTGATACCGGAGTCGGTAAGCAGAAGCTTCATCACCCAACCGTAGTGGAACGGCAGTTCGGACTGACAGATCCCAATGGCGGGCTTGAGAAGGCGAGTTAGGGGCAACCCGGCTCCCGCTCGCTGCGAAGCAACCGGCGGAGTCGGGCCGGGCGCGGATGGTTTGCTTCCGTTTGGTCACGACTCGGGGGAATGCGAGCGCGGGGGCCGGGTGGGCAATGAGGATGATCACCTCTCATTCACATCCGGATCATCAGAGGACCACAGCTGTGAACCCGTACCAGGCGCCATCGACCCAGTCGGAACAGCGGACAACGGGGAACCGGGTGGTGCGGATCGCGCTGCTGGTCTTCCTGCCGCCGGTGGCCGGCGTGATGGTGTGGCGTTCGCCGCGGCTGCACCGGGGCGTGCGGGGGCTGCTGCTGGCGTGGTGCGCGGTGATGTCGGTGTTCTGGCTCGCGGCGATCTTCGGGCCGGACAAGAAGGACGCCGCGGACGCACCCGCGCACGCGCCCGCGGCCACCAGCGCACCGGCGAGCCCGACGCCCACCCCGGAACCGACGCCCACCCCGACGCCGAGCCCGACCCCCACGCCGGAACCGACGCCCACTCCCACTCCCACTCCCACTCCCACCCCGACGCCGGAGGCACCTGCGCCCACCACACCGCCGGTGGCGGCGCCGGACCCAGTGGAGACCAAGGCCGAACCGGAGCCCGAACCCGAGCCGGCCCGGACCACCGAGCAGGCGGCGGTGTACTACAAGAACTGCACGGCGGCGAAGGCGGCCGGGGCCGCACCGCTGCACGCGGGGGATCCGGGGTACCGTTCGGCGCTCGACGCGGACCATGACGGGGTGGCCTGCGAGAAGTAGGCCCCGCACCTGGAGAAGCCCGCACCCACCGGCTGCGAAGCGGTGGGTACGGGCTTTTCCCGTTCGGGCTCAACCTTCCCGGGGGCCGGCGCATTGAGAACGGTTGACAGGGGCGGGTGACCGGAGGGGCGGGGGAACGGATGCGCGGACAGGACGAGTTGAGCTTCGAGGAGTACGCGGCGGTGTGCGGCCGACGGTTGTACCGGACGGCGTACCTGCTGTGCGGGGACACCCACCGGGCCGAGGACCTGACCCAGACGACGCTGGCCAAGCTGTTCGCGCACTGGCGGCGGGCGTCGCGGATGGAACACCTCGACGCGTACGCCAAGACGGTGCTGACCCGGACGTTCCTGGGCGAGCAGCGCCGGCGGGCGGTGGCCCGGCGGCTCGGCCTGCTGGCGTCGCGGCCGGAGAGCTCGCCCGGCGAGGACAGCGACCTGCGGGTGACGCTGATGAACGCGCTGGCCGAACTGCCGGGCCGGGCAAGGACGATGGTGGTCCTGCGGTACTGGGAGGACCTGAGCGTGGAGACCGTCGCCGACCTGCTCGGTTGCAGCACCGGCACCGTCAAGAGCCAGTGCTCGCGCGCACTGGCCAGGCTCCGCGAACAGCTGGGCGAGGCCGGCGCGTACGCCGCCGCCTGAGCGCCCACCCGTCCGACCGCGCGCCCGACTCCCGTACCGGGCAAGGCCGTTACGTACCGGCGCGCGTGCACACGTCCGCATGCGCGACGGATGCGGGATCCGAGAACGAGACACCGTGAAGGAGCTTCGACATGCAGGAACAGGGACAGGGACAGGCGCAGGAACAGGGGCACGAGAAGGGGCACGAGCAGGCGCCCGAGGCGCTGTTCGTCAGAGGGGCGATGGGCCGGGTCACCGACGAACTGGCCGAGCCGGTCGGGCTGACGGCCGGGGCGGTGCGAAGGGGGCGTCGGCGGCGGCTGCGGTCGCGGCTGGCGATCGGCGGGGCCGCGGCGTGCACGGCGGCGCTGGCCGTGACGGGGCTGGCCTACCTGCCCGGCCCGGCGGGCGGGAGCGGGGGGCCCGAGCCGCTGCGGATGGCCGCGGCGCCGCCCGCGAGCCCGCAGGTCTTCCCGACCACGACGGTCATCCCGACCGCGTCGCCCGACCCCTCGGCCTCCGTCCCGGTGGTCCCGGAGGCGGAGCGGCTGCGGATCGAGGACTTCCGGCAGCGCAGCGCCAACGTGCTGCACGACCTGCTGCCGGCGGAGGTCGGCTCGATCAGCCTGCTCAGCGACCAGGTCTCCGACTACCTGGCGCAGTCCCCGCAGGGTGACCTGCTGCTGCGGTTCTCGGTGCGCCCGCACAGCGACGGGGGCCCGTCGGACGGGCTCTGCGAGCACACCCCGATCGGGCAGGAGGTGCAGGTGAAGACCTCGACCTGCAAGCGGGTCCAGGTGACCGGCACCATCACCGGCACCACCTGGCGGTCGGTGGACAGCGACGGCCGGACCAGCACCAGCGTGAGCTTCCGGCTCGGCAACAGCGACGCGTACGTGGGGATCATGCCCTACGGGCAGCACCCGCTCTCGTCGCCGGTGCCGGTCGACCAGGTCGTCGCCTTCGCCCAGCAGCCCCGGGTCATGGCGCTGCTGGGCGAGGGCGACCAGCACCCGGTGGAGGAGGCCCAGCTCTCCGGCCCCGCGTACGAGGAGTAGGACTCCGCGGCGCGCACCACCCCGGCCGCCCCGGCCGCCCCGGCCGTCGGTCGTCGGTCGTCCGGCCGTCCGGACGGCCGACGGCCCGTATGTGTCATGCACATGTCCGAAAGGGCGGGCCGACGTCCGCCGACACGCCCGACGAAGAGGAAGAGACCGATGAAACACCGCACCGCCGCGACCACCCTGCTGCTGGCCGCCGCCCTGCTGGCCGCGGCCGCCCCCGCGAACGCGCAGTCCGTGCCGCCGCCGGGAACGCTGACCCGGCACGCCCCGTCCTGGACGGCCGACACCTTCCCCGACGGCAACGCCAACATCCTGGAGGCGGTCCGCAGCGGCGGGAGCACCTGGGCGGTCGGCATCCGGACGACCGGGCAGGGCAGGGGGACGACCGCGGCCCCGATCGTCCTCACCCGCGACGGCGCCGACCGCGCCTGGCACGAACTCGCCCTCCCGAAGGGCCTGGGAGCCTCCTCCGTCTCCCCCGACGACTCCGGCGGCACCTGGGTGACCGACCGCGGGCCGGGCCGCAGCACCCCCGTCGGCCACTACCGCGGCGGGCACTGGCAGGTGCAGGACGCGCCGCTGAACGAGCACGCCACAGGCGGCGGGATCAGCGGCATCGCGGCGACGGGCCGCCCGGACGACACCTGGGCGGTCGGCTACTACCAGCCGGACGACTTCCTGACCTTCTACGGCGTGATCGACCACTGGGACGGCACCTCCTGGCAGTCGGTGCCCACCCCCGCCCTCGACACCGACTACTGGACGCTCTCCGCCGTGGTCGCCAACGGTCCCTCCGACGTCTGGGCCTCCGGCACCATCGGCACCCCGGAGGGCTGGCCGCGCCCACTGCTGCTGCACTACGACGGCCGCACCTGGAGCAAGGCCGCCGCCCCCGACCTGGACTCCCGCTACGGCGACCTCACCCACCTGGTGGCGACCGGCCCGAACGACATCTGGGCGGCGGGCTTCCGGAACAACGCCTCCCACGACGACCGGCCGCTGCTCGCCCACTACGACGGCCGCACCTGGACGTACCAGGAGACCGGCATCGCCGCGGGCCGGCTGAACGGCCTCACCCGTACCCCGGACGGGGTCGCCGTGGTGGGCTCGGTCAACACCGACGGCGTCACCCGGCCGACCGGCGCCCGACTGACCCGCCACGGCTGGGAACCGCTGGACATCCCGCAGGGCACCGCCCCCGCCGGGCGCTTCCCCCGCAGCGTGGTGGCCGTCGGCGACCGGCTGTCCGTCATCGGCCTCGACCTCCCCGGCGAGGCCGCGGACGGCTCGCCACTGCCGCCCACGCCCTTCTCCGTGACCCGCTGACCCGCCGGCCCGCCGACCCGCCGGCCCGCCGGCCCGGCATGTGCAACTCTCCGGGCCCGTTCCGCGTCCGGAGAGTTGCCGTGCGAGCCCTCCGCACGGCTCCGGAAGGGCGGCAGACATGCACGAGGACGACCACCTCGACGACTACCTCAGCGACACGATCCGGGCCTACGACCGCGATCCGGGACGCTACGAGCAGGCCACCGGCGGGATGCTCCCCACCGCCGAACTCGACGTCTTCACAAGGCTGTTGCCCGACCCGGCCGGACGGGTGCTGGACGTCGGCTGCGCCTTCGGGCGCGACACCGGGCTGCTCGCCGGACGCGGGCTGCGGGCGGAGGGCGTCGACCTGTCGCCCGCGTTCGTCGCCCGGGCCGCCGAACGCCACCCGGAACTGTCCTTCCAGGTCATGGACGCCCGCCGGCTGGCCTTCCCCGACGGCAGCTTCGACGGCGTCTGGTGCCAGGCCACCCTGCTGCACCTGAAGGACCACGACGTCCGCGCGGCACTGACCGGCTTCCGCCGGGTGCTGGCCCCCGGCGGGGCGCTGTTCGCCAGTTTCAAGGAGGGCGAGGGCGAGGAGGAGGTCGTCGAGCGCTTCAGCAGCGACGCGTCCCGCTTCTACCGCTACCAGTCCGCCGCCCGCGTCACCGCCCTGCTCGAGGGCGCCGGGTTCCGGGTCGCCGCCGTCGAGCGCTCCAACGAGGCGGAACGCTACGGCCCCGGCCACCGGGACCTGACCTGGCTGCACGCCTTCGCCACCGCCCCGGCCGCCGGGGAGCAGCCGTGACGGCACGGGGAGTCAGTCCTGCGGCGGGCGCGGGGCGGTCGGCAGGTCGATTTCGGCGAGGACGGCGGCGCCCGCCGCGGCCTTGTCCGGGCCGGGGCCGGGTTCGGCTTCGGGGTCGGGGTCGGTGGCGCGCAGGCGGCGCAGCGCCTCGGTGAGGCGGTCGGCCGTGCCGCGGAGTCGGGCGGCGCGTTCGGCGTGCAGGCCGGTCATCGGGTCGTCGACGACGGTGATCGGGATGCCGCGTTCGCGGGCGGTGGCGAGCAGGGCCTCTCCGGCCTCGGGGATCAGGGTGAGCGCGGAGGCCGCGAACAGGCCGCCGGCCAGGCTCTTCGGGCGGCCGATCAGGTTCTTGGCGACGATCTCGCAGGGCAGCGCGCGCTCCTGCCGCTCGGCGGCGGCGGTGGCCGCCAGCGCGAGGGTGAGCAGTGCCTCGGCGGCCCTGGTGACCAGCCACTTGCGGCCGGGGACGGGCGGCAGGAACTCGCGGATCCGGTCCACCTCGCGCTCGACCACCACGTCCGGCAGCAGGTCGACGGTGCTGTGGCAGCGGATCTCCAGCACCTTGCCCCAGGCGACGGACTCCCCGTCGAAGCCGACCTCGGCGGGCCCGACCGCGACCTGGCCGAGCCCGTCCAGCAGGTGCAGCAGCCGCACCGCCGGGCCCGGGACGTGCGGCAGCCGCCCGACCAGCCCGGCGAGCGAGACCTCCCAGTCCTCGGTCAGCGGCACCGCGGGCTTCGGGTGCGTCTCCAGCGCCCGCCGCGCCCAGTCCGACCCGGCCTTGGCCCGGGCCGAGGCCACCGCGCCCGTGACCGCCCCGGTCACCGCGCCCGACACCGATCCGAGCGCCGCCCCGGCCCGCCGTCCGGCGTCCTCGCCGACCCGCCTGATCCCCACGACCGTCCTCCCCGTGTTCTCGTTCGGCGCACCACGCTACCGGCCGGGCGGTCCGTAGGCTGGGGCCGACGGGAACCACCGGTACCGGGAGGACGGCAATGGCCACGATTCACCACACCACGATCACGCCGGGCAAGCTGGACCTGCTGGCGGCCTGGCTGCCGGGGCAGAGCTGGTTCCGGCCCGGCGGCGGGGAGTTGGCCCAGGCCGGCGGGTTCCGGCTGGACGACCCGGCGGGCGAGGTGGGCATCGAGCTGCTGGTGGTGACGGACGACCGGGACGCCTACCTGGTGCCGATGGCGTACCGGGGCGCGCCGCTGCCGGGGGCCCCGGAGGGGGCGCTGATCGGGACGGCCGAGCACGGGGTGCTGGGCGCCCGCTGGTTCTACGACGGCGCCCAGGACCCGGTGGTGCGCGCGGAGTTGGCGCGGCTGCTGCGCGGGGAGGCGGTGCCGCAGCAGCGGTCCGAGAGCGATGCGGTGGACGGGAGCGTGGCGGTCGCTCCGGTGGCGGGCGGGGTCGAGCCGGTGCTGCGCCGGCTGCTGGTGCCCGTCGACCCGGCCGGGGAGCCCGCACCGGGCGAGGCGGTCGCCCCGTACACGGCGCCGGACGGGTCGGTGCGGCGGGCGGTGTTCGTGGCGGACGGCCGTACCGGGCAGGTGAGTTGACGGTGCGTCAGAGCCGGGCGTAGAGCGCGGCCGCGTCGTCGTGGGCCTTGCCGCGGGGCCAGCGCAGGCAGGCGGCGTCGGAGCGTTCGGCGGCCCGGACCTGGGCGATCAGTTCGGCCGGTCCGGCCTCCGCGAGCAGCCGGACGGCGTCGGCCCAACTGCCCAGCCCCAGGCGGTCGGTGTAACGGGCGGCACCGTCGGAGAGGGCGGCCACGCCGTGCAGGCCGGCCCGGTCGGCGGTGCCGGTCTCGGCGTGCTCGGCGGCGTGCGGGGTGGCGGCGGCGATCCACGGGCCGTGCCCGGTGTTGCGGGCGGCCCGGACGGCGACGGCGTAGCGCAGGTACAGCGCGGCGCGTTCGGCACTGCCGGGGACGGTCGACCAGACCTGCCGGCGCAGCGCCTCGCCGCCGGGGAAGCGCTGGTTGTCGCCGATCACCCGGGGCGGGCCGTCCTTGAGGTGCAGCACCAGCAGGGAGTCACCGAGCGCCAGGTACTCCAGGGTGTCCTCGCGCAGCCGGGCGGCGACCACCATGGCGGCGGGGGTGGCCGGGTTGGCCAGGTCGCAGGTGCCGCGGTGCAGGGCGGCGGTCTCGGCGATGGCGTCGGCCAGGCAGTCGGTGACCGGCCGGTCGGTGCGGTCGGTGAGCCTGGCCAGCAGGTGGACGCCGAGGCGGCGCACGTACCAGGCGATGCCGTGGACGCAGCCGGACGGCAGGGTGTCCGGGGTGCTGGAGCCGTCCAGGAGGACGAGTGCCTCCGGGGTGGCGATCGCGAAGTCCTCGTTGGCCCGGTCGGGGCGGTGCGCGTCGACTGCCAGCTCTACCCGCATGCCCACCAGTCTGCTGCCGCGGCCCCGTCCCGAACAGGGGGCCGACCGCGGTCCGTCCCGGGAGTGGTCGGCGCCAATCGGACATAATGGTGCAAAGTCCGATAATCGACCGCCCCCGCCGCGACAGGAGCGCCCCATGGTCTGGCAGTTCTTCGTACTGGTGATCGCCGCGATCGGCTTCCCGATCCTCACCCTGCTGTTCATGATGGGCGGCCTGCAGTACCGCGAGGACCGGGAGCGCGCGCACGGCGCGGCCCACCGGGGCTGACCGGAGCCGCCCCGGTACGGCGCGCCGGGCGGGCGGCGCACGATATCGGCTGACAGCACCCCCCGTCGGCATGACAGGGTGTGCTCAGCACACCCGCTTCCCGTCCAGGAGGTCCCGAATGAGCAGCGACACCGCCCCGGCCGCCGAGCCCGCGCCGGACGCCACCGCCGACGCCGACTCCGGCACCGAGGCCGCCGCCCCCGGCCCGGACGACCAGAAGGCCAAGTTCCTGGCCGCACTGCAGCGCAAGGGCAACGGGGGCCGCGGCAACGCCGGCGGCCCCGGCGGCGACTCGAAGATCCACGGCACCCACGGCGCGGCCGGCGG
>NZ_JBHUWH010000118.1:0-18884 GCF_042670125.1 Kitasatospora sp. NPDC057198
CCCAAGGACTGTCGAACCTGGAGATCGCCTCGCACCTGGTGGTCGCCGAGGTCCAGGACGAGGGGCCCGGCGTGCCCCGGGAGCTCGGCAACCGGGTCTTCGAACGGGCGGTCAGCGGCCGCAACTCCACCGGCATCGGCCTGGCCGTCGCCCGGGACATCGCCGAAGCCGACGGCGGCCGCCTCGAACTGCTGTCGCTGCGGCCGCCGGTGTTCGCGCTCTTCCTCGCCCGCGGGGGCGACTGAGCGGGGCTCAGTTGGCCAGCGCGGGGCGCTCCTCCTCGGCGGCCAGCAGCAGTTCGGCCTGCTGCACCACCCCGGGGTCCTCCAGCTCCGGCATCGCCTTGAACACCCAGGTGCGGTAGGAGACGAAGCGGAAGACGGTGGCCACCACCAGGCCGAAGAACTTGCCGCCCAGCAGCTCCAGCGAGGTGCCCAGGCCGAGCACGTGCTGGGAGAACTCCATGATGCCGGTCTCGATCGCCATGCCGACGCCGCTGAACAGCAGGAACAGCGTGATCTCGCGCCTGCGGGAGGCGGCGTCGCGGTCCCGGTAGAGCCAGTAGCGGTAGCCGAGGTAGTTGGAGGCGATCGCCACCGCCGTCGCGCCGACGTTGGAGCGCAGCGGGGCCAGGCCGAGGACGTGGTTGAGGATCCAGAACAGGCCGAAGTTGACCACCACGCCGGAGGCGCCGACCAGGGCGAAGCCGAGGGCTTCCATCCGCATCCCGCGCAGCCGCTGGGCCAGGGAGGGGCGCGTCTCGATGGTGCTCGTCATCCGGGCTGTCTCCGTCTACGTCTACTTCACATGATCGGATAAGTAGGTGTCGTGCGATCCGGCCCACCAGGCTACCCGCACTCCGTGCGTGCTCCACCGCGGACAGCGCGCGATCCGGACGCGCGCGACCCCCGCGCACGCGGGTACGAGGGCCCCCACCGGCCCGGATATCCTGGAGCGCGTGACTGTAGCGGGCAATGCGAACTTTCCAGTGGTCGGAGTCATCGGCGGCGGGCAGCTCGCCCGCATGATGCACCAGGCGGGCATCCCGCTGGGCATCCGCTTCAAACTCCTCGCCGACACCCCCCAGGAGTCGGCCGCGCAGGTGGTCGGCACCACCGTGCTCGGCGACTACCGCGACCTCGACACGCTGCGGGCCTTCGCCGCCGACTGCGACGTGATCACCTTCGACCACGAGCACGTCCCCACCGAGCACCTGCGCACCCTGCAGGCCGAGGGCGTCGCCGTCCGCCCCGGGCCGCACGCGCTGGTCAACGCCCAGGACAAGGGCGTCATGCGGGCCACCCTCGACTCCATCGGCGTCCCCTGTCCCCGGCACCGCCTGGTCGCCGACCCGGCCGACGTCACCGCCTTCGCGCACGAGGGCGGCGGCGAGGGCTACCCCGTCGTCCTGAAGACCGTCCGCGGCGGCTACGACGGCAAGGGCGTCTGGGTCGTCAAGGACGAGAGCGAGGCCGCCGCCCCCTTCCTGGCCGGCGTCCCGGTGCTCGCCGAGGAGAAGGTCGACTTCCTGCGCGAGCTCGCCGCCAACGTGGTCCGCTCGCCCAGCGGCCAGGCCGTCGCCTACCCCGTCGTCGAGTCCGTCCAGGAGAACGGCATCTGCGCCGAGGTCACCGCCCCCGCGCCCGACCTCGACCCGGCCCTCTCCGACGAGGCCCAGCAGCTCGCCCTGCGGATCGCCGGCGAACTCGACATCACCGGCCACCTCGCCGTCGAGCTCTTCCAGACCCGCGACGGCCGGATCCTGGTCAACGAGCTGGCCATGCGCCCGCACAACTCCGGCCACTGGTCCCAGGACGGCGCCGGCACCTCCCAGTTCGAGAACCACCTGCGCGCCGTCCTCGACCTTCCGCTCGGCGACCCCCGCCCGCGCGCCAAGTGGACCGTCATGGTCAACGTCCTCGGCGGCGACTACCCCGACATGTACCGCGCCTTCCTGCACTGCATGGCCCGGGACCCGGGCCTCAAGATCCACATGTACGGAAAGGACGTGAAGCCCGGCCGCAAGGTCGGCCACGTCAACGTCTTCGGGGACGACCTCGAAGACGTCCGCGAGCGCGCCCGCCACGCGGCCGCCTACCTGCGAGGAACGATCCAGGAATGACCTCCCCCCTTGTCGGCATCGTGATGGGCTCCGACTCCGACTGGCCCGTGATGGAGGCCGCCGCGCAGGCGCTCGACGAGTTCGAGATCCCGTACGAGGTCGACGTGGTCTCCGCGCACCGGATGCCGCGCGAGATGGTCGCGTACGGCGAGCAGGCGCACGGGCGCGGGCTGAAGGCGATCATCGCCGGGGCCGGCGGCGCGGCGCACCTGCCGGGGATGCTGGCGTCCGTGACGCCGCTGCCGGTGATCGGCGTGCCGGTGCCGCTGCGCTACCTGGACGGCATGGACAGCCTGCTGTCGATCGTCCAGATGCCCGCCGGGGTGCCGGTGGCCACCGTGTCGGTCGCCGGCGCGCGCAACGCCGGGCTGCTCGCGGTCCGGATGCTGGCCGCGTTCGACGCCGAACTCGCCGAGAAGATGGTCGAGTTCCAGGCCGAGCTGAACAACCAGGCCACCGAGAAGGGCCGCAAGCTGCGCGCCAAGGTCGCGGGGAACGACTCCTTCGGCTTCGGCAAGTAGTAGAACGGGGGGATGACCCCCGAACTGCTCGACCGCGCCCGGGCCGTCCTGCGCACCACGCCGGTGGTGGACGGCCACAACGACCTGCCCTGGGCGATGCGCGCCCAGGCCGGGTACGACCTCGACGCCGTCGACCTGACGGCCGACCAGAGCCACCGGCTGCACACCGACTTCGGCCGCCTGCGGGCGGGCGGGGTCGGTGCGCAGTTCTGGTCGGTGTACGTGCCGGCCGAGCTGTCGGGGGACGGCGCGGTCAGCGCCACGCTCGAACAGGTCGACTTCGTCAGGGCGATGGCCGCCCGCCACCCCGAGCACCTGCGGCTCGCGCTGACCGCCGACGAGGTGGAGGCCGCCCGCGCCGAGGGCCGGATCGCCTCGCTGATGGGTGCCGAGGGCGGCCACAGCATCAACTCCTCGCTGGCCACCCTGCGCGCGCTGTACGAACTGGGCGTGCGCTACCTGACGCTCACCCACAACTCCAACGTGCCGTGGGCCGACTCCGCGACCGACGAGCCCGTGCACGGCGGGCTGAGCGCGTTCGGCGAGGAGGTGGTGCGGGAGATGAACCGGCTCGGCATGCTGGTCGACCTCTCGCACGTCTCCGCCGACACCATGCGCGACGCGCTGCGGGTCTCCGAGGCCCCGGTGGTCTTCTCGCACTCCTCCGCCCGCGCGGTCTGCGACCACCCGCGCAACGTCCCCGACGACGTGCTGGCCCAGCTGCCCGCCAACGGCGGCGTCGCGATGGTCACCTTCGTGCCCAAGTTCGTGCTGCCCGCCGCCATCGAGTGGACGCTCGCCGCCGACGCCAACATGGCGGCCCGGGGCTTCCACCCGCTGGAGACCACCCCCGAGGCGATGGCCGTGCAGCGCGCCTACGAAGCCGCCCACCCCCGCCCGGTCGCCACCGCCGCCACCGTCGCCGACCACCTCGACCACATGCGGGAGGTCGCGGGCATCGACCACGTCGGCCTCGGCGGCGACTACGACGGCACCGCCTTCACCCCCGCCGGCCTGGAGGACGTCTCCGGGTACCCGGTGCTGGTCGCCGAACTGCTGCGCCGCGGCTGGTCCGAGGCCGACCTCGCCAAGCTGACCTGGCACAACGCACTGCGGGCACTGCGCGGCGCCGAGACGGTCGCCACCCGCCTGCGGGCCGAGCGCCGCCCCTCGATCGCCACCCGCGAGCAACTGGACGGCGTATGAACGACGGCCCGCTTGACCTCGCCCCTGGGGCAGGGGGCAGCGTGACCGGTGTGGAGGAGGAACGGCTGCTCACCACCGGTGAGTTCGCCCGCCGCGGCCTGCTGTCGCCGAAGGCGCTGCGGCTGTACGACCGGCAGGGCCTGCTGCCGCCGGACCGGATCGACCCGGACAGCGGCTACCGGTACTACCGGCCGGAGCGGCTGGCCACCGCGCGGCTGATCGTCCGGCTGCGCGGCCTGGACATGCCGCTGGCCACCGTCGCCGAGGTGCTCGCCCTGCCGGGCCCCGCGGCGGCGGAGCGGGTCGCCGCGTACTGGGCCGCCGTCGAACGGCGGACCGCCTCGCAGCGGACGCTGGCCGAGCACCTCCGCGTCCAACTCAGCGGACTGGAAGGGATCGACGAGATGTACCGGATCGAACTGCGCGAGGTGCCCGAGCAGCTGGTGCTCACCGAGCGGCGCCGCGCCAGGCCGGAGGAGCTGGACTGCTTCATCCCGGAGGCCACCGCCCGGCTGGAGGCCGTCGCGGCGGCCCACGGCGGCGTGGTGGCGGCCCCCTTCGTGGTCTACCACGGGGAGGTCAACGAGGACGCCGACGGCCCGGTGGAGGTCTGCGTCCCGGTCGACCCGGCCCGCGCCGGGGAGTTGACCGCCGCGCACCGCACCGAGCCCGCGCACCGGGAGGCGTACACCACGATCACCAAGGCGCAGGTGGAGTACCCGCAGATCCTCAGCGCCTACGACGCGGTCTGTGCCTGGACGGAGCGCAACGCCACCCCGCGGCCCGGCCCCGGCCGCGAGGTGTACTTCGCCGACTGGGCCACCGCCGGACCGTCCGACCAGGTCTGCGACATCGCCTTCCCGATCAGCGGCTGAGCACCGGGGGCCTCACAGCCTCGGCAGCTCGATCGCCGGGCAGCGGTCCATCACCATGTCCAGCCCGGCCGCCCGGGTGCGCTCGAACGCGGCCTCGTCGACCACCCCGAGCTGGAACCAGACGGCCTTCGCCCCCTTCGCCACCGCCTGGTCGGCGACCGGGCCGGCCAGCTCGGAGTTGACGAACACGTCCACCACGTCGACCGGGAAGGGGATCTCGGCGAGCGAGGCGTAGCCCTGCTCGCCGAGCACCGCCTCGGCCTTCGGGTGCACCGGCACGATCCGCTTCCCGGCCCGCTGCAGCACCCGGGCCACGCCGTACGCGGCGCGCGCGGTGTTGCCGGACAGGCCGACCACGGCCCAGGTGTCGCCGGAGTCGGTGAGGATCTTCCGGACGGTGGCGTCGTCTCCGTAGCTCATGCCAGGGCCAACGGCGCCACCGCACCGCTCATTCCGGGCCGCCCGCGCGGTTCCGTCCGCGGACGGCCGCCCCGTTCACTCCGCCGACGGCCGGCCCATCGCCCGGTAGGTCCAGCCCGCGGCGCGCCACGCCTCGCCGTCCAGCACGTTGCGGCCGTCGACCAGGCGGCGCTCGGCGACCAGCGCGCCGACCTCCTCCGGGTCCAGCTCGCGGAACTCCTGCCACTCGGTGAGGTGCAGCACCACGTGCGCGCCCGCGACGGCCTCCAGCGGGGAGGCGGCGTAGGAGAGGCTGGGGAACATCTTGCGGGCGTTGTCCACCGCCTTCGGGTCGTACACCGTGACCTGGGCGCCCTGCAGCTGGATCTGCCCGGCCACGTTCAGCGCGGGGGAGTCCCGGATGTCGTCCGAGTTCGGCTTGAAGGCGGCGCCGAGCACGGCGACCCGGCGGCCCAGGAAGCCGCCGCCGCACTGCTCGCGGGCCAGCTCCACCATCCGGGAGCGGCGCCGCATGTTGATCGAGTCGACCTCGCGCAGGAAGGTCAGCGCCTGGTCGGCGCCCAGCTCCCCGGCGCGGGCCATGAACGCCCGGATGTCCTTGGGCAGGCAGCCGCCGCCGAAGCCGAGGCCGGCGTTGAGGAACTTGCGGCCGATCCGCTCGTCGTAGGACAGCGCCTTGGACAGCTGCACCACGTCCGCCCCGGCGCTCTCGCAGACCTCGGCCATCGCGTTGATGAAGGAGATCTTGGTGGCCAGGAAGGAGTTCGCGGCGGCCTTCACCAGCTCGGCGGTCGGGAAGTCGGTCACCACGAACGGCACGCCGTCCGCGATCGGGCCCGCGTACACCTCGCGCAGCAGCCGCTCGGCGTTCTCGCTGCGCACGCCGACCACCAGCCGGTCCGGGTGCAGGGTGTCGCCGACCGCGAAGCCCTCGCGCAGGAACTCCGGGTTCCAGGCCAGTTCGGCCCGCTCGCCGACCGGGGCCAGCGCGGCCAGCCGCTCGGCCAGCCGGTTCGCCGAGCCGACCGGCACCGTCGACTTGCCGACCACCAGCACGGGCCGCTCCAGCAGCGGCGCCAGCGAGTCGATCGCGGAGTCGACGTAGCTCATGTCGGCGGCGAACTCGCCCTTGCGCTGCGGGGTGTTCACGCAGACGAAGTGCACGTCGCCGAAGGCCGCGACCTCCTCCCAGGAGTCGGTGAAGCGCAGCCGCCCGGTCGACCCCCGGTGGCCCGCGACGTGCTTGAGCAGCAGCTCGGACAGCCCCGGCTCGTACATCGGCACCCGGCCCGCGGCCAGCGCCGCCAGCTTGTCCCGGTCGACGTCGAGACCCAGGACCTCGAACCCGAGCTCCGCCATGCACGCGGCGTGCGTCGCGCCCAGGTAGCCGGTGCCGATCACCGTGATGCGGGGAGCCACACGTGTTCCCTTCGGTTCGGGCCGTACCAGGGGTGACGACGGCCGCAGCCACCGATGGTAGCCGTCCGGCCGGATGCCGGGGATGCGCGGATTTCACGGTTTCGGCTCGAAGGTCTGTACGGAAGGTTCACAATGCCGCCATGACTTCCAAGGGGCGGGACGACGGGCCGGAGGAGGACACCGGGCCGCTGAGCATCTTCGACCGGGACGAGGACGGCGACGAGGACGGGGACGGCGACGGGTCCGCGGCGGCGGACGAGGCCGGGGAGGGGGCCGGGGCGGCCCCGCCGCGGCGCCGGCGGCGGGCTCGGCGGCTGCTGGCCTGGACGCTGGCGGTGCTGCTGGTGCTGTTCGGCGGCGCGTTCGGCGCGGTGCTGTGGGTGGCCGACCACTACGCGTCCTCGGTGCGGCGGATCCCGGACGCCTTCCCGACGCTGCCCGCCTCCGAGCAGCCGTCGGCGGTGCCGCACAGCGGGCAGACCTTCCTGCTGGTCGGCCTGGACGCCCGCTCCGACGCGCCGACCACCGGCAAGGACGCAAAGGCCCCGGCCTGGCAGGCCGGGGCGCAGCGCAGCGACACCATGATGCTGATGCACATCTCGGCGGACCGGAAGTCGGTCTCGCTGGTGTCCATCCCGCGCGACACCTGGGTGCCCGTCCCCGGCCACGGCAGGGCGAAGATCAACGCGGCCT
This sequence comes from Kitasatospora sp. NPDC057198, assembly GCF_042670125.1. NCBI lineage: Bacteria > Bacillati > Actinomycetota > Actinomycetes > Kitasatosporales > Streptomycetaceae > Kitasatospora > Kitasatospora sp. NPDC057198. The sequence continues at coordinate 7,257 of NZ_JBHUWH010000118.1, forward strand.
ACTCCTGGGGCGGCCCGGCGCTGATGATCCAGACCGTCCAGGACCTCACCCGGATCAGGATCGACCACATCGCGGTGATCGACTGGAACGGCTTCCGCGCCCTCACCGACGCCGTCGGCGGCGTGGACATCACCATCCCGCGCACCATCGAGGCCAAGGGCGACGCCCGGGAGTGGCTGGCCGGCACCCACCACATGGACGGCGCCGAGGCGCTGCTCTACGTCCGCGAGCGGCACGGCCTGCCCAACGGCGACCTGGACCGCACCAAGCGGCAGCAGAACTTCCTGCGCGCCCTGATGATCAAGACCATGAGCTCGGGCACCCTCTCCAGCCCGTCCAAGCTCACCGGCCTGCTCGGCACCATCGGCGACGTGGCCAGCGTCGACGACCGGCTCAGCAACACCGACCTCTACGACCTCGCCTGGAGCCTGCGCGACGTCCGCCCGGACAACGTCCACTTCATGAACGCCCCGTTCGGCGGCTTCGACACCGTCGACGGCCAGGCCGTGGTCCTGATGGACGACGGCGCCGCGGGCGTGCTGTGGGACGCGATGCGCACCGACCGGATGGACGCCTACCTGGCCGACCACCGCACCAGCACCGACACCCTCGGGGAGGACGTCAGCTGACGGCCGCGGCCTGACCCTGCTCGTGCACCCGGTGCCGCTCGCCGACCTTCCGCGCCGGGGCGCCGGCCCAGATCTCGCCGGGCCCGGTCGAGCGGGTCAGCACGGCGTTCGCGCCGACGACGGTGTCGGCGCCGACGGTCAGGACGCCGCTCTTGCAGACGATCTTCGCCCCGGCGCAGACCACCACGCCGTCCTCCAGCACCACCCGCCGCATCGCGGACGACTCCTGCGGCACCCACGGGTCGGCCCGGCCGATGGTGACGCCGTTGTACAGGGTGACGTTCGCGCCCAGCGTGGTGTACGGGTGCAGCACGGTGCCGAAGCCGCGGTGGAAGACCACCAGTCCGGGGCCGATCTCGGCGGCGGCCGGGACCTCCATCCCGTACAGGGCCAGGGCCTCCTGGACCAGGCGGCCGAACAGCCGGCTGCGGCGGCGGTAGATGAGGGAGGTCACCAGCGACATGGCCGACATTCTCCCGCCGCCCCGGCCGCCGCGGGCCGAACGACGCGCCCCGCGGCGGCAGTTCGGATCCGCCGAGCGAATTCCGGACGCCGCCGCGGGGCGCGGGGGAGCCGTGGCGGCTACTTGGAGACCGCCGGGACGGGGGTGTCGTTGCGCATCGCCTCGAAGACCGCCTTGGACTTGGCGTCGTCCCACTTGACGGCGGACTCGCCAGTGGGGGTGCGGTAGTCCGGGTTGCCGATCGGCACGGTGATGGTCTTGCCGTCGCCGCTGGTGACGCCCTTCATCGCCAGGAACATCGAGCCCAGGTCGGTCAGCCCGGCGTCCTTGTCGACGATCACGGTGTCCAGCCCGGCCGAGACCAGCGGGTAGAAGGTGAACGGGTTGAGCAGCGTCCCCGGCGAGGCGGCCTGCTTGGCCAGCGCGCCGAGGAACTTCTGCTGGTTGCGCATCCGGCCGAGGTCCTGGTCGGCCATCTGGTGCCGCTGCCGGACGAAGGCCAGCGCCTGCTTGCCGTTCAGGGTCTGGGTGCCGGCCTGCAGGTCGAGGCCGGAGTCCTTGTCCTTGACCGGCTGGTCGATGGTCATCTCGACGCCGCCGACGGCGTCCACCAGGCCGACGAAGCCGGCGAAGCCGATCTCCGCGTAGTGGTCGATCCGCAGGTTCATGCTGGTCTCGACGGTCTGCACCAGCAGGCGCCCGCCGCCGGCCGCGAAGGCCGCGTTGATCTTGCGGGTGGCGGCCGGGACGGTCTTGCCGCTGCCCGAGGTGTCCAGGTGGGCCGGGATCTGCACCCAGGAGTCGCGCGGGATCGACATCAGGGTGTTCCCGTTGTCGCCGATGTGCAGGATCATCATCGAGTCGCTGCGCTTGCCCTCGGCGGAGCCGGTGTGCAGGCTCTGCTCGTCGGCGTCGGTGAGGCCGGCCCGGCTGTCCGAGCCGACGATCAGCCAGTTGGTGCCCTTGCCCGCGGCCGGGCGGCCCGGGTAGTCGGCCAGCACGTCCTCGTGGTGCAGCTTGCCGTCCGCCCAGAAGTAGGTGCCGACCATGGTCACCAGCAGGGCCAGCACCAGGCCGAGCACCGAGTAGCCGACGATCTTCTTGCGCGAACGGCGCGGCCTGGCCCCGGGGCTCCCGGCCCCCGCCCCCGGCCCGTTCGGCCCCCGGCCCGCCGGGTCCGGTCCGGGCTCGTACGGCCGCTGCCCGCCGTTGCCGCCGCCGTACGGGGGCTGCCCGCCGTTGCCGCTGCCGTACGGGGGCTGCCCGCTGCCGTTGCCGCTGCCGTACGGGCGGCCGTCGTCCTGCCGGGTGGGGCGGGAGAGCGGGACGCCCGTGCCGCGCGGGTTCAGCTCCGGCGGCAGCGGCGGTTCGGCCGCCGCTCCGCCCTGGCCCCGCGCCGCGTCGCCCTGCCCGTATGCGCCGCCCCCCGGGCGCTCCTGCCACGTGTTCATGGGGGAAGGATGCCCGAACCGGGGCCCGCGCAGTGATCGCGGGGGCGTCCGGGGCCCCGTTGTGGCCGTTTTGATGCAGGGCGCGGACGGTTCGGGGCACTGTTCACCAGGCGGGCACGGCCTTGACCCGCCGAAACCGGGCGTGTTTGCATGAACGCATGGAGCAGCGTCAGGTCCTCACCCGTCGGCGGCACGTCGACCACGGTCGGGTGTCCTGCTCGCTGTGTCGCGGCTGACGCCCACCGCCGCGCGCATCTCACCCCCGGCGGTCCGCGCCTTCCGCCGACCCCCCTCCCCCCTTCCGGCCGCGCCATGCCCGCGGCCGCACGCCCCGAGGTGACTCCATGGCCGTGATCCTGTCCGTCTCCGGCTCCCCGTCCGCGACCTCCCGCACCACCCGGCTGCTGCGCCACGTCGACCGCCGGCTCGTCTCGCACGGGCACCGGGTCCGCGCGCTGGACGCCCGCTCGCTGCCCGCCGCCGCGCTGCTCGCCGCGGACACCTCGGACCCGGCGATAGCCCGCGCCGTCGAGCTGTTCGAGCAGGCCGACGGCGTGGTGATCGGCACCCCGGTCTACAAGGCCGCGTACTCGGGCCTGCTGAAGGCCCTGCTCGACCTGCTGCCGCAGTACGCGCTGCGCGGCAAGACGGTGCTGCCGCTGGCCACCGGCGGCTCCACCGCGCACGTGCTGGCGGTGGACTACGCGCTGCGGCCGGTGCTCAACTCGATGGGCGCCGGGCACGTCACCCAGGGCTGGTTCGTGCTGGACCGGCACGTCGGCCTGCGCGCGGACGGCGGCACCGAACTGGAGCACGAGACCGAGGTGCTGCTGACCCCGGTGGTGGACGCGTTCTCCGCCGCGCTCGCCCACCGGGCGCGACTCGCCGCGACCGGCTGACCGTTCGTCAGCGAATCGGCCCCGCCCGGGGTCCGGGACCCTCAGACCGCGGCGCGGCGACCCCTAGGGGAGAGGGCCCGGGCCCCGGACGCTTTCCCGGGACGGGGGTCACTCCGGTGGAGGACGACCCCCGCCCGGCCCGCTCCTACCGTGGAGGCATCCCTCCAGCCACACCTTCGAAGGTGGGGCAGGCCCCACCCGAGAACGGCAGCCAGCAGGATTCCGCGGGCGGGGCCGGGCCGGGAAGGCTGGGACCACGACGGCAGACCCCACGACAGGAGCACGCAGTGACCACGGCAGCGAGCGCCGCCCACCTCTCATCCCTGCCGGAGCAGGACGGCACCGCCGCCCGGGCCCGGCAGGTCACCAAGGCGTACGGCGCGGGGGAGACCCGGGTGACGGCGCTGGACGCGGTCGACGTCGACATCGAGCGCGGCCGCTTCACCGCGATCATGGGCCCGTCAGGCTCCGGCAAGTCGACGCTGATGCACTGCCTGGCCGGGCTGGACGCCGTCTCCGAGGGCCGGATCTGGATCGGCGACACCGAGGTCACCGGGCTCAAGGACAAGCAGCTGACCAAGCTGCGCCGGGACAAGATCGGCTTCATCTTCCAGGCGTTCAACCTGCTCCCCACCCTGAACGCGGTGGAGAACATCACGCTGCCGATGGACATCGCGGGCCGCAAGCCCGACCAGGCGTGGCTCCAGCAGGTGATCGACACCGTCGGCCTGTCCGGGCGCCTCAAGCACCGCCCCGGCCAGCTCTCCGGCGGCCAGCAGCAGCGCGTCGCGGTGGCCCGCGCACTGGCCGCCCGGCCCGAGATCATCTTCGGCGACGAGCCCACCGGCAACCTCGACTCCCGCTCCGGCGCCGAGGTGCTCGGCTTCCTGCGCCGCTCGGTCGACGAACTCGGCCAGACCATCGTCATGGTGACGCACGACCCGGTCGCCGCCGGCCACGCGGACCGGGTGCTCTTCCTCGCCGACGGCGCGATCGTCGACGAGATGCACAACCCCACCGCCGACTCCGTCCTGACCCGCATGCGCCGTTTCGACGGCAAGCGCACCAGCTGAGACGGAGCCCGGAACCCATGCTGCTCAAGACCTCGCTGCGGAGCTTCCTCGCCCACAAGTGGCGCCTGGTGCTCTCCCTGCTCGCCGTGGTGCTCTCGGTCGCCTTCGTGGCCGGCACCCTGGTCTTCTACAACACCGCCACCAGCACCTTCGACCGGCTGTTCGCCTCCACCGCCTCCGACCTCTCGGTCTCCAGGGCCAAGGACGAGATCACCGACGGCGCCCCCGGCCGGGTGCCCACCATCCCGGTGGGCACGGTGGCGAAGGTCGCCGCCGAGCCCGGCGTCAAGGCCGCCCTCGGCCAGGTGATGACCTCCGACGCCACCCTGGTCGACCCCGCCACCAACAAGGTGATCGGCCCGACCACCGGCGCCCCCACCCTCACCGGCAACTGGACCGACACTCCGCGCAACTCCGTCGACATCACCTCCGGCCACGCCCCGCAGGGCGCCGACCAGCTGGTGCTGGACGCCGACACCGCCGAGAAGGCCCACCTCGGCCTCGGCTCCAAGGTCCGGATCATCACCGACACCGACCACGACTTCACCATCGCCGGCATCGCCACCTTCCGCACCACCAACCCCGGCGCCGCCCTCGCCTTCCTGGACACCGCCACCGCCCAGCAGGTGCTGCTCGGCACCGAGGCGTACACCTCCGTCGAGGTCTTCGGCGACGGCACCCGCACCGACGAGCAGCTGAAGACCGCAGCCCTGGCCGACCTCGGCGGCGGCTTCCAGGCCAAGACCGCCGCCGAGCAGCAGAAGGAGAACTCCGACAGCGTCGGCGGCTTCCTGGACTTCATGAAGTACGCGATGCTCGGCTTCGCCGTCCTCGCGGCCGGCGTCGGCGGCTTCCTGATCGTCAACACCTTCTCCATGCTGGTCACCCAGCGCACCCGGGAGATCGGCCTGCTGCGCGCCATCGGCGGCAGCCGCTCCCAGGTCAACCGCTCGGTGCTGACCGAGGGCCTGATCCTCGGCGTGCTCGGCTCCACCCTGGGCATCGGCGCCGGCCTCGGCCTCGCGCTCGGCATGATCCAGCTGATGCGGGCCGCCGGCATGGGCCTGGACGCCTCGCTGGAGATCACCTGGACGGTGCCGGCGGTCTCGTACACGGTCGGCGTGCTGGTGACGCTGCTCGCCGCGTTCGTCCCGGCCCGCCGCGCCTCCCGGATCACCCCGATGGCCGCGCTGCTCGACCACGCCGCCCCGGTCGAGCCCCGGGCCAACCGGATCCGCACCGCGGTCGGCGGCCTGGTCACGCTGCTGGGCGCCGCCGCCCTGGTGCTCGCCGCCTCCTCCTCCGGCGCCAACGGCGGGATGCTGATCGGCCTCGGCGTGCTCGCCACCCTGGTCGGCGCCGTGGTGCTCGGCCCGCTGCTGGTCTCCGGCCTGCTCCGGCTGCTCGGCGGCCCGCTGTCCGCCCTGTTCGGCCCGGCCGGCCGGCTCGCCCAGCGCAACGTCATGCGCAACCCGCGCCGCACCGGCTCCACCGCCGCCGCCCTGATGATCGGCCTGGCCGTGGTCGTCGGCGCCTCCGTGATCACCTCCTCCATGGTCTCCTCGGCCACCGCCCAGATCGACAAGACCGTCGGCGCCGACTACATCGTCGCCGGCGGCCGCGCCACCATCCCGGCGGACGCGGCCCGGGCGGTCGAGCACACCGCCGGTGTCGACCACATCACCCGGGAGAAGGAGGTCCCCGCCGAACTCACCACCCCCGACGGCGCCCGCACCAAGACCGGGCTGGTCGCCGCCGACCCGAACTTCACCCGGGACTTCCGCCTGCCGGTCGCCTCCGGCACCGCCGAGGGCGTGTTCAACGGCGGCCTCTCGGTCGACCAGAAGTTCGCCGACGCGCACCACCTGAAGGTCGGCGACCCGATCGCCGTCGCCTACGGCGAGGGCCGCACCCAGACCATCCCGGTCGCCGCCGTCCTGGAGACCGGCAACCAACTGTTCGACGGCAACTTCTTCACCGGCATGAACACCGTCTCCACCGGCCTGAACGGCCAACTCCCCGGCGACAGCACGCTGTTCGCCGGAGCCTCGGCCGGCGCCGACAAGGGCGCCGTGCTCGCCGACCTGCAGAAGGCGCTGGAGTCCTACCCGCAGCTGATGGTCAAGGACCAGGCCGGCTACAAGGACATGATCAAGGACCAGGTCGACCAACTGCTCGCCATGGTCTACGGCCTGCTCGGCCTGACGATCGTGGTCGCCGTCCTCGGCGTGGTCAACACCCTGGCCCTGTCGGTGGTCGAGCGCACCCGGGAGATCGGCCTGCTGCGCGCCATCGGCCTCTCCCGCCGCCAGCTGCGCCGGGTGGTCCGGCTCGAATCCGTGGTCATCGCCCTGTTCGGCGCCGTCCTCGGCACCGTGCTCGGCCTCGCCTGGGGCGTCACCGCCCGGTCCGTCCTCGCCGGCAACGGCCTGACCGTCCTGACCGTCCCCACCGGCACCGTGGCCACCGTCCTGCTCGGCTCCGTGCTCATCGGCCTGATCGCCGCCCTCGTCCCGGCCTTCCGCGCCGCCCGGATGAACGTCCTGGCCGCCATCGCCTCCGACTGACACCCACCGCCCCGCCGTCCGCCGAGCCCCGCCGTCCGCCGAGCCCCGCCGTCCGCCGAGCCCCGTCAGGGGCCCGGGGAGCGGCGGGGCGGTGCCGCTGGCGGCCGGGGCCCGTCGAAGTGCCCGCGCTGCTGCGCGCCCCTCACGGACAGCCGATCTCGCTCCCGCTCTCCGCCCCCGCCACCGCCGAAGGCCCGGCCGTCGCGGAGGCACCCGCCGTCGCAGCGGCCGTCGCCGAGGGCCCCGCCGCGCCGCCCTCCCCCGACGGCCCGCGGTACCCGCTGCCCGCAACCACCTGGAAGGTCGCCCCCAGACCCGGGACGGATTCGAGCTCGGCGTCGGGCAGCGCCGCGGCCAGCGTCTTCACCGACTCGTCCCAGCGCGGGTCGTAGCGGATCACCGTCCGGGTCGCGCCCGTCCCGCCGCCGGGCGCGTTGGACGGCATGCCGGTGGTGGCGAACCCGGCCTTGCGCAGCTCCGCGTCGACCCGGAAGCCCAGCCCCTGGACGCCCGCGCCGTTGAGCACCTGCACCCGGACCTCGCCCGGAGGAACCGTTCCGGCAACGGGCGAGGGGCTCGGCGATGCGGAGGACACCGGCCCCCCGGCCCCGGTGAGCGGACGCCCGGCCCGGACGGCCTCGAACAGCGCGGCCGCGCCCTTCTCGTCCCACAGCACGGTGGACCCCCACCCCGCGACCTGGTGGTCGACCTCGGCCAGCGGCACCGTGGCGAAGTCCGCGTTCGCCGCCGACAGGTCCTTCAACCGGCTCGCGAACTCCAGCAGTTCGGCGTTGCCCAGCCCCTTGTCGACCTTGACCGAGCGCAGCACGGTGTCCAGCACCCCGGTCAGCTTCGCCGGGTCGAGCAGGGTGTCCCCGGAGGACGCCCGGTGCAGCAGCTGGGCCAGGAACTTCTGCTGGCGGTGCATCCGCCCGAGGTCGGAGGAGCCGTCCACGTGCCGGGCCCGGACGTAGCGCAGCGCCTGCGCGCCGTCCAGCCTGGTGGTGCCGGCCGGCAGGTCCAGGCCCGAGTAGTCGTCCTCGAGCGGCTTGGCGGTGCACACCTCGACGCCGCCCAGGGCGTCCACGGTGGAGACGAAGGCGAGGAAGTTCACCTCGACGTAGTGGTCGATCCGCAGCCCGGTGTTCTGCTCGACGGTGCGCACCGCCAGCGGCGCCCCGCCCATCCCGTACGCCGCGTTGATCTTGCCCTTGGAGGCGGCCACCTGCTTCCCGGTGGCGGGGTCCTGGTGCGCGGGGATGTCCACGTAGGAGTCGCGCGGGACGGAGACCACGGTGGCCCGGCCGCGGTCCGCGGACAGCTGCACGACCATCATCGTGTCGGTGCAGTGGCAGGACTCGCCGCCCGCGTGCAGCACGTCCTTCAGGGTGGACTCCGGGATGCCCTCGCGCTCGTCGGTGCCCACCACCAGGAAGGTCTCCGCGCCGTCGTCGGCCGGGCGGTCCGGCCCGCCGCCGATCGCGTCCACCCGGTCGAGCGAGGAACCGATGCCGTTCAGCACCGCCCACCCGCCGCACGAGGTGGCCAGCACCGCGAAGGAGAGGGAGCCCGCCGCCCAGCGGCCCCAGCGGCGGCGGCCCGGCCGCCGCGGCCGAACGGGTGCGGGCTGGCGTTCGGACGGGTGCTGACGGGGCATCTTCCGGATGCTAGGCGGCCCGGCCGCCACCCGCCGGACGGCACGCCGGAGGGTCCGCCGACCGGCCCGGCGGTTCGTCGGGGCCGCTCCCCGGAACGCCGGACGGTGACCGCCCCCGCGCACTAGGCTCGCGCCATGACGACCAGCGCCCCCAGGATCGAGGCCACCGCCGACGTCGACCCGAGTGCCGAGATCGGCCCCGGCAGCACCGTCTGGCACCTCGCCCAAGTCCGGGAGGACGCCCGGATCGGCGCCGAGTGCATCATCGGCCGCGGCGCGTACGTCGGCCCCGGCGTCCGGCTCGGCGACCGGGTCAAGCTCCAGAACCACGCCCTGGTGTACGAGCCCGCGGTCCTGGAGGACGGCGTCTTCGTCGGCCCCGCCGCCGTCCTCACCAACGACCTCTACCCGCGCTCCGTCGACCCGGACGGCAAGCTCAAGCGCGGCGACGACTGGCACGCCCGCGGCGTGACCCTGCGCGAGGGCTGCTCGATCGGCGGCCGCGCCGTCCTGGTCGCCGGCGTCACCGTCGGCCGCTGGGCCCTGGTCGCCGCGGGCGCCGTCGTCCACCGGGACGTCCCCGACCACGCCCTGGTGGCCGGCGTCCCCGCCCGCCGCATCAAATGGGTGGGCCGGGCCGGCGAACCCCTCACCCCGGACGGCCCCGGCCGCTGGCGCTGCCCCCGCACCGGCGAGACCTACACCGAGAGCGCCCCCGACACCCTCACCCGCGACGCGTAGCCCTGCCGGGCAGGCGTCGGAGAGCACCTTCAGGGGCCCGGGGAACGGCGGGTCCGTGCTGCTGGTGGCCGGAGCCCATCGGAGTGTTCGTGCTGCTGCGTGTCTTCAAGGGAACCGGAAGCGGCGGCGCGCAACGGCAGTGCACCGTCAGCAGACCCGGGCTCGCCGTTCCCCGAGCCCCTGGCGGGGCTCTTCGCCGTTCCCCGAGCCCCTGGCGGGGCTCTTCGCCGTTCCCCGAGCCCCTGGCGGGGCTCTTCGCCGTTCCCCGAGCCCCTGAAGGCGCTCCCGCTACTTCGCCTTGGACGCGCAGACGTTGGTGTCGTCCGCCTGCACCCGCTGGATGTCCTTGGGTGCCTCGGACGGCGCCGCCGAGGGCGTGCCGCCCGCGCCGGTGAAGTCCTTGCCGACGACGACCACGATGCCGTCCTTCGCGCCGAGCTTGCCGCCGGCCTGCACCGCCGTCGCCGGGAGCCCGAGGGCCGCGGCCACCGCCTGCGCCTCGTCCTCGTGCCCGGCGGGGTAGGAGACCGTGCTGCTGGCGGCCGCGTCGGCGTTGTTGCCCGCGACGGCCAGCGCGAAGCCCTTGTCCTGGAGCGTGGTGGCGACCTTCGCGGCCTGCTTGGCGACCCCGCTGCCGTTGCGCACGGTGACCTTCACCCCGGCCGCGTCCACCTGCGGCGCGGCGGGCGCGGACGAGGACGGGGCGGGCGCCTCGGGGGTCGGGCTCGGCGAGGGGACGTCGGTCAGCGAGCGGTCCGCGACGATCATCGAGAACACCTGCTGGGCGTCGTTCGGCTTGAGCACCAGGCGGTTGCTGTCCGTCGGGTCGTCGATCACCGGCACCGTGGTGAAGGTGATGTTCTTGGTGTCGATCCGGGAGATGTCGAGCGCCAGGTCCTTCAGCTTGTTGACGCTGCCGATCCCGTCGTCGACGGTGAGCGCCTTGGTGGCGGCGTCCGCCAGGTCCCACAGCTTGCCGGGGCTGGTCAGGGTGTCGCTGCTCTTCATCTTGCGGATCATCGAGGAGATGAACTGCTGCTGCAGCGGGATGCGGGTCAGGTCGCCGCCGAAGCCCACCGCGTGCCGGGTCCGGACGAAGGCCAGCGCCTCCTCGCCCTGCACCACGTGCCGGCCCGCGCTCATCTTCAGGTGCGAGTACGGGTCGTTGATGTCGGTGGCGGCGCACACCTCGACCCCGCCGACCGCGGTCGAAAGCGTCTTCACCGCCTCGAAGTTGACCATCATGAAGTGGTTGATCCGGACGCCGGTCAGCTTCTCCACGGTCTTCCAGGTGCAGCCGGGGTCGCGCCCGTCCTGCCCCAGGCTGGTGTTGAACATCGCCCGCGCCTCGCCGGGGATGGTCTTGTCACCGGTCTTGCACTCCGGGATCTGCACCATCAGGTCGCGCGGGATGGACAGCACCGTCGCGTTGGAGCGGTCCTTGGAGATGTGGAACAGCAGCGTGGTGTCCGCGTGCCCGGCCGAGCCCTCGTCGCCGTACTCGCGGCCCAGGCCGACCCGGCTGTCGGTGCCGATCACCAGGATGTTCAGCGCGTCGGTCGCCTGCGGGCGCTCGGACTCGTCGCCGACCTGGACCTTCACCGAGGAGATGTTGTTGTTGAAGTGCTGGTACACGTAGTACGCGCCGCCGCAGCCCGCCACCAGCACCAGGCCGAGCGTGCCCGCGGTCCACTTCAGCACCCGCCGGCCGCGGCTGGAGCGGCCCTTGCGGCGGGTGGCCCGGCCGCCCGGCACCGCGGTCGAGCCCTTCGGGCTGCGGGCGGCGGCCCGGGAGCCCCGCCCGCCGGCCGGCTCCGCGGCGGAGGCGGCGGCGGCGGAGTCCGCGCCCCGGCGCCCGTCCTGCGGACGCGCCGAAGCGGCGCGGGGCCGTGCGGCGGAGGGCCGTGCGGCGGAGGGCCGCCGTCCCGCGTCCAGATCGAGCCGGAACTCGCCGGTGGCCGGGTCGAGCACCCACTGGTCGGCGGGGTCGACGCCGGGAGGGAACGAGTCCGCCGAGTCGCCCCGGTTCCGGTGTCCGCTGTTCATCCCGGACACCCTAGACGAGCCTGACGCCCGAACCGTCCACGATGTGATACCCGTCACCCGGTGAAAGGGCGGAGAACGGCGACGGCGCGCCCCGCCCGGTTC